>CAZAGA010000175.1:0-3062 GCA_964484335.1 uncultured Anaerolineaceae bacterium | reverse complement strand
CGCACCAGCCCATAGGAGAAGAAACTTACTTTTTTGGTTTGTTCCATAAAGACCTCCTCAATCCCTGCCCGACTACTTCAAGGATTTGATATATGCAATCACGTCGTTGATCTGCTTTTCGGTCATCTGCGTGGCAAAGTTTTGCGGCATAATGCCAGCCGCGAATCCCTCAACAATCTTGACGTTCGGGTTGATAATTGACTCGAGCAAGTAAGCTTCATCCCCATTAACCGTAGTGCCATCAACCAGCTTGACCGCTTCACCAAACGCACCCTTCCAAGTTGGGCCAACCAGAACCGTGCCGTCAACCGAATGGCAAGCCAGGCAGCCAAAGTTCTGGGCAACCTTCTCCCCGCGCACCACCGGGTCGGGCGACTCGCCGGACTGCTCGGCGATCCAGGCATCAAATTCCTCCACCGAGGTGACGATGACATCCGACTCCATCGTCGTGTGTTGGACACCGCACAGCTCCGCACAGCGCAGCTTATAATTGCCAATCTCCGAAGGAGTCACACGCAGCGGGCGAACAAATTCTTCCCCACCTGGCAGGGCATCCTGCTTGACCCGAAACTCCGGAACCCAAAAGGAGTGGATCACATCCACCGAGCTCAAGCGCAGCAAAACCGGCTGGTCGACCGGTAAATACATTTTATCGGAAATGACTTTATTTCCATCCGCCTGGGGATACTCGAAGCGCCAGGCCCACTGCTGCCCAATTACGTTCACAATCAACGGCTTAGGCTCTGCCTTGGTCACCTCGCGCAACGATTGCCCACCCCAGATCGCAAAAACAAACACGGTCAACAACGGGATCACCGTCCAGGTGATTTCCAGCGGAGTATTACCTTCGATGTGGGCCGCATCGCTGGCATCGCCGCGCTTCCGACGGAAGACAAAGATGCTGTAGAGCATGAAGACCACAATTAATGAAAACAGAAAGGAAATGACCGCATACTCGGCCCGGAATAGGCTATCAATCGAAGCCGCCTGGGTGCTGGCAGGCGTCGGCAGCAAGCGGATGTTGTCCAGGATCAGGAACACCACCACGGTGCTGATCAAGGTCAGGATCGATGCGATTCCCAGGTGTAGCAAGTTTTTTGAGCGATTTTTCATAGCAACTCTCCCGTTTTGAACTTCAGAGTTTCGGCCTGTACCTCCTGCCGTCTCCCGAGCATTATCCAACAATAATTTTGCGTCATCTGAATAATTCCACTCCTTCAACCAATCGTCGATTTGAGATGCTTCCAGGCTGCGGCGATCATAAACCAGGGCTTCCTTTCCACTTTGCAGCGAAAGCAGCACCACGCGTAGCTTTTTCTGCCCTTCGACAAATCGCGCCAGGAACTCGTCTCGGTTCAGGGACACATCATCGTAATCTACAATAATCAAATCCGGATCGAGTCGCTCGAGCGCTGCCATCGCCTGCTCCAGGTTCTTAACCACCCCCACCACTTCGACCCCTGCAGCCTGCCGTTCGCTCAGCAAACTCCGCAAGCCCTGAGCGAAAAGCCCATGACCGGAGGCGATCAAGACACGGCGTTTCTTGGGCTGGCTAGCGGCAGACATCGAAGGCACTCCTCAAACATCGAGATGCCCTGACCATCTAAGGTCGGGTAGGCATAAATTTATCAAATAGTATCTGAATTGTCATCGACCAGCAGCTGGACAAAGTAAGGATATTTATTAACCCATACGGGTGATTTTGGCATCACCCCAGGCAAGCTTGTTCGCCGCACAAGTGCGCATCGGATCGACCAAAACCGCCCCCTCCTGTATAATCCGGATATGTCCCTTCTAATACCACCTCAGATCCTGACGGAATACCGCGCCCGCACCTTCCACCTCCTGCCTGAGCTGCGCCTGCACGAACGCCACCAGGCGGTTGAATTTGTCAACCAGCGCGGCTTCATTTTCTTCTGGCCGATCAGCGGCATCGACCTGCCCAGTTTATGGACGGCAGTCGCAGGAGACCGGCCGGTAGCTGACGCCCATGACGATCCTGGGCATGTCACCTGGGGCTGGAAAGACAGCCTGCTTGGCAGCGATCAATGGTATTACGCCAAGCTCCTGCGCCAAAAAGCCACCATGCTCTCCATGGCAGTCGCGCCCTATTTCTACGCCCTGAGCGAGAACTACGGCGCCTACGAAACAGATTACCTGACCCAATATGAGCAGGGCCGCCTGACCCTGGAGGCCAAGCAAGTCTATGAAGCAATCCTGGCGGAGGGCCCGCTGGACACCATAGCCCTGCGCCGGGCCGCTCACCTGACCGGCCCCGGCAGCGAGAGTCGCTTCACCTGCGCCCTGGCCAACCTGCAATCCGATTTCAAGATCGTCCCCGTTGGCGTAACCCGCTCTGGCGCCTGGCATTATGCCTTTGCCTACGACGCCGCCGCCCGCCATTATCCCGATCTACCAGAACAAGCCCATTCAATCCAGGAATCCACCGCCCGTCAAACGCTGGCTTTGTTGTACTTCCGCTCTCTCGGCGCTGCCCAGCCTGCCAATCTGGTGAAATTGTTTGGCTGGAAAGCACCTGACGTCCAACGCACCGTGGCAGAGCTGGTTGCTTCTGGTCATTTACTGGCAGATATCAATCTCGAAAACCGCCCAGGCGAATGGTTAGTGCTTTCAGAACTATTGTATAATGAAAACAAGCCAATCCCATAACCAGGAATCCTGAGCGTGGCTGGATACAGCTCCAGACGAAGGATGTCCCACTGAACAATACACCTTACCAACCAAACCCAACGGAGGAAAGCAAATATGGTTTTCAAGGCCGGCGACCATAGCAAGATCATCACCATTGAGCGCCACATCTTGGACGAACAGCACGTTCACCCTGAAGCAACCGGCGTGCTGACCCAACTGCTCTACGACCTTGCTCTGACTGGGAAAGTCATTGCCAGCCAGACGACCCGTGCCGGCCTGGCCGAAATCTTGGGCCGGGCGAATGAAATCAACGTTCAAGGTGAGGATGTCCAAAAGCTGGATCGCTTTGCCGACGACACCATGATCCGCCTGAATGACCACACCGGCCGCCTGGCAGTGATGGCCTCTGA
>CAZAGA010000174.1:0-6948 GCA_964484335.1 uncultured Anaerolineaceae bacterium | reverse complement strand
AGAAGGCCGTAGGCTGCCTCCACCTGCCGGTCTGATACCAGCCGGGTAAGCCGTTTTCCCAATTCGCGGGCGTCGTGAATTCTCATACTTTACGCCTCGCCAGCTTTGATCACAAGACTTTAAATCATCATAGCATAAAATACCTGAAACCGCGCCTCGCACTCCGGGTAGGTCCATTTCGGGGCGAAGCTAGAAAGGAACCAACCGGATCCGTGGGGAAAGAGGCACTCCATAAACTTTTCCAGAGCTATATCTTCGACTGGTTTTCCTTTGACGATTGGTATAGGTACGGCGATGAAGGTTGTAGAATTGACAGGGACCGAGCGAAAGCCGGAATGGTTCGATCCGGCGAGCGAGGACAGGCAGCTGGACCCGCGCTATGAGGACTTACTGGAGGAGGAGCAGGGGGATCAATATGAGGCAGCCAGGCGGTTGATTGAGGAGGTGAGTCCGAGGAAGGAAACTCGCACCATTCTAGACACAAAAATAAAATCCAGGCTAAAATAATTGTGTAATAATTCACGATAGGTTTGAGGTGGCAGGCTTGCTTCAGATCATCCATGCTGACATTTTGCACCAAAGGGAGGTCCGGCCATGCAATCTGCGCGTTTTCGTCTGGGTATTTCCATAACGATTTTGTGTGCGTTCTGTGCGGCTCTGATCTGGGCTGTGCAACCTGCTGAGGCGGGCGATGAGTGGACCTGGGAGAACCCGCTGCCGCAGGGTAACACGCTGTGGGGTGTGTGGGGCGCCGCCGGCGATGAAGTCTATGCCGTAGGCGCGATGGGCGCCGTCCTGCGCTACAACGGTGCGAATTGGATCACGACTGCCAACCTGGACCCGGACATCCTCTATGACGTGTGGGGCGCCGCGCCGGATGATATTTACGCCATCACCAGCAACGCCGAGTTCTACCACTTTGACGGCGCCACCTGGTCGCTGCAATCCGATTATTCCGGTAACACGTGGGACTTGTGGGGCAGGGCGGCGAATGATATCTACGCCGTGGGCGATAGCGGCCTGATCCTGCATTATAACGGCAGCGCCTGGTCGCCGATGAGCAGCGGCGTCACCGTTTCGCTCAACAGCGCCTGGGGCAGCGGCCCGGCAGACGCCTTCGCTGTCGGCAATAGCGGGACAATCCTGCACTACAACGGTAGCGCCTGGTCGCCAATGAGCAGCGGTATCGCCACCCATCTGTATGGCGTATGGGGCAGCGCTCCGGAAAATGTCTACGCTGCTGGTAGGGACGGCGCCCTGCTGCGTTATAACGGCAGCGCCTGGAGTCCGGTGGTTTTGAGCGGGGCTGGCGATGTCTACAGCCTGTGGGGCAGCGGAGCCAACGATATTTTCACTGCCGGGGGCGACATGAGCGACCTGAACGGGCAGGTTTGGCATTGGGATGGCGCCGCCTGGAGCCTGATGAGCCTGCCGGCTGGCGTACCATTATTGCTGGATATTTGGGGGGCAGGTGCAAACGATGTCTTCGCGGTCGGCGAGGGCGGTGTGATGGTCCACTATAATGGCAGCGCCTGGAGCCTGTTTGAGCCAAGCGATTACAGCTACTGGTACGGTTTGTGGGGCAGCGGGGGGCAGCACTTTGCAGTGGGCGAAGCTGGCGCTATCCTGCACAGCTCAGGCGGCGCCTGGAGCCGCATGACCAGCCCGACCACCAATCCGTTGGCCCAGGTATGGGGCATATCGCCCACCGAGATCTTTGCCGTAGGCAACAGCGGCACGATCCTCTATTACAACGGTAGCAGTTGGAGCAGTATGAACAGTGGCGTCACGCAGAACCTGTCCGGCGTGTGGGCCAGCTCGGCGAGCAACGCCTTCGCGGTCGGCCAGGGCGGCACGATCCTGCATTACAACGGCAGCGCCTGGACGCCACAGACCAGCGGCACAACCCAGATGCTCTACGCTGTGTGGGGCAGCGCGCCGAACGATGTCTATGCTGTCGGCTATAACGGTGTGATCCTGCACTATAACGGCAGCGCCTGGAGCCCGATGGCCAGCGGGGTCACACAGTGGTTAACTGCAGTCTGGGGGACCTCCAGCAGCAATATCTACGCCGGTGGGCAGTCGGGTGTATTGCTACGCTACAATGGCAGCACCTGGAGCACGGTGAATAGTGCAGTGACTACTTCTATCAACGCCATCCATGGATTGGCAGCCGATGATATCTACCTGGCTGCTGAGTCCGGCAAGGTTGCCCATTTTGACGGTGTGCAGTGGACTGGCGTGCCGAGTATAGCGGCCACCGTTTTTACCGGTGTGTGGATGGATGCGCCAGACGACATCACCTTTACCGGCTTCAAAGGCGCTATCTTGAACTATAACGGCGTCGCGCCAGAGATGGATGTGCAGTTTGGTAATATCCAGATCGCTGACGGCGACCAATCCCCTTCGTCAGCCGATGGCACTGATTACGGTTATGTTGCGATCGGTAGTGGCTTATCTCGGGCATTCAATATCTATAATCGTGGCACGGCTGCCCTGACCCTGGGCGTAAATCCGGTCAGCCTGGTGGGCAGCGGCTCGGGCCAGTTTACCTTGACTCAGCCCGGCCTGGCTACGGTGGCTCCCGGCGCCAGTACGTCCTTCAATCTATCATTTGAACCCACCCAGCCCGGCGTGTACGTGTTGGAAGTGAGCATTGCCAACAACGACGAGAACGAATCGCCCTACACCTTCAAAATCTATGCCGATAGCCGCTCGAAGGTGTATCTGCCAGTGGTGCAGCGCTAACGCGACCGGCTAGAATATCGCCCGGGTGATGGGCGCTTTCTTCAACACCCGGGCGCTGCCCAACCAGGAGAGCGAGGCGGTGATGGTGAAGAGCAGTCCGGCTTTGACAAAGATCGTAACTGGCAGGTTCAGGAACAGGTAGGTCAGCGGGTATAAAATCAACGGATGGAGATAATAAATACCGTAGGAACTGGCTGCCAGGCTGCCCCAGGGAAAGCGGTCGCGGTTAAGGTAGAGCCGGAAGAAAGCTATACCCGCCATTAATGCGGACAGGCAGTAGGCATTGAACAGGCCGGCCGTGAGCCATTTAGCCCAGAGCGTCTCTCCGTAGCCTGGCAGGATGATCATCCGCTGGGCCAAGTACGCTGCACCACTCAGCAGCGCGGCGAGGATCCAGCCTTTCCCAGGCGCATAGCCGGACGGGCGCAGCCAGTTGCGCCGGTCGGCATAAACCCCGAGGCTGAAGTACATGCCATACAGCAGGACCCGCTCGGGTTGATATAGAAGAATCTTCCCGGCCGAGGTCCAGGTGTCGGGGGGGTAAATTTGATTCATGGCAAAAAACCAGGCGCTCCCGACCAGCCAGAAGACCGCAAACAGCAACCAGGCAGGCTGGCCAGGCTGGCGTTCCCGGTTTTGATATTCGGGGGTAAGGTGATAGACCAGCGCCATTGCCAGGAAGTGCGCCAGCAGCACGCCCAAAAACCAGTAAACCGACTGCTGGTAGAGCGGCCCCCAAAAGTCAACCGTGTAGAACTGGTTGAAGGGGACGGGGATGTCGCGTGAAACGTAGATCAGGTAAGTGACCAGCGGGGCAAAAACGAAGATACCGGCGATCCAGGGAGCGCCTAAGCGGAGTAACTTATCTCGGATAAAAGCGGCGGCGCCGCGCCTGGCCAAAGATGGATAAGCAAAAAAACCGGCCAGGAAGAACATGATCAACATCAACGGCACATCGGCCACCAGCACGAAGCCGGTGAAGAACAGGCTGTTTTGCGGGTCGATGACGTACCACCACTGCGGTGGGCCGGCCATGTAGGCGATGGCGGTGTGCAAGGCGATCACCAGGAGTACCACGATAGCGCGCAGGTTATCCAGGAAGTTGAGGCGTTGAGCGGGCATCTGATTTCCTTGGTCTTGTCAGGATGGGCGAGTTGATTTTATCATGGCAAGCTCGATCTTTCGGTTGGGCCAGTGGGACCTGAATGCAGCGGCGAGTTGCCTGGAGGTAGTCAAACTGACAGGCGTGCGATTTGTGGGGTGGGTAGAATTTCGTGCCCAGTATGTTAATCGAGGTAGAATAATAGGGACTGAGGCATGAGGAAGTAAAAATGGACGAGCAGGGTTTCCGGCAATTCATGAAAAAACAACACCGTTCCCAGGGAACGATGGACAGTTGCGTGGGTTTCACACAAGTATTTGAAGAATACTTGAGCACGTATTTTGATCCGATGGAACTCAACGAAGCACAACCTGAACAACTGGATGCTTTCTTGGCGTGGGGGAAAGGAAAATATCGTTCCATGAATTCCCAATTATGGGCGATCAGCCGGTATTACGAATATACAGGCAATGACCGAATGCACCGTTACGCCAATCAGATCCGCAGCCAGAAAATCGAAAAGGGGCGGGCAAATCGCCCGAGTCTCTTGTTGAGGGAAATCGAGGGGGTTAAATTAGACACGATTGATGGGCTAGAAACCGCAGGAATAACGAATGTTCAGCAGCTCTTGAGGAGAGGGGATACCCGGAACTCACGGTTTGCGCTTTCGGAAGAGGCCGGAATTCCATGCGGTGAAATCGAAGCGTTGGTCAAGCTGGCGGATTTGTGCCGCATCTCAGATATCAAGGGGATGCGTGTGCGGCTATTATTCGAGGCAGGATTCGACACACTCGAGAAGATTGCCGTCCAAGATCCTGGAGAGATGCGAGATCATATCATAGCGTTCATTGAAAGAGAGCAAATCGCCGCTCGCCGGCCAACTTTGACTGAGACGAAGTTTTGGGTGGAACAAGCGAAGAAATTGCCTAAGGTGGTTGAGTTTCGTAATACTGAGAATTAAGGATGAGTATCGATAGGAGTAAAGTATGAATGCATCCCAACAACTACACCAATTTGGGCAATCCGTCTGGTACGATAACGTTGAGCGCCGCTTGCTGAACAACGGTGAGCTGGCTAGCATGATCGAACGCGGCGAAATTCGCGGCGTTACCTCCAACCCGACGATCTTTATGAATGCGGTTACCAAGTCCCAGGATTACGATGCCGGGATAGCGTCGCTGGCAAGGGCCGGCAAGACCGGCGAAGAAATTTTCTGGGATCTGGCAATCGAGGATATCTGCGCGGCGGCGGACCTGCTCCGGCCGCTTTACGAAGAGAGCGGTAAAGAGGACGGCTATGTCAGTCTGGAGGTCAATCCGTACCTGGCGAATGATACCCAGTCCACGCTCTTCGAAGCCAAGCGGCTATGGAAACGGGTCGATCGGCCAAACCTGATGGTGAAGATCCCGGCGACGGTTGATGGTCTGCCAGCGATCTTGTCTGCGATCGAAGCCGGCATTAATGTCAATGTCACGCTCATTTTCTCGCGTGAGCGCTACTGGGCAGTTATGGAGATGTACATCAGCGGGCTTGCCCGGCGGGTGGCTGCCGGGCTGCCGATTGATTCGATTGCTTCGGTGGCATCGTTTTTTGTCTCGCGGGTCGATACCAAGGTGGATGGTCACCTGATGGGGATGATCGACCGGGGAGGTGCTCACGCTGCGGAGGCTGCCCAAATCTTGGGCCAGGCGGCGGTGGCAAATGCACGCTTGGCCTATCACGACTTCAAGCTGATCTTTGGCTCAGAGCGCTTCGCCCAACTAAAGGCTTTCGGCGGGCGGGTCCAGCGACCTCTCTGGGCTTCTACCGGCACCAAGAACCTGGCGTACCGCGATGTGGTGTACATCGAAGAACTCGTCGGTAAGGATACGGTCAACACTGTTCCACCGGCGACTCTGTCTGCCTTCCTGGATCACGGGGTGGTGCGCCCTGACAGCCTGGAAGAGGACCTGCCAGGAGCCTTACAAGCAATGGCCAGGCTGGAGGCCTTAGGCATCTCGATGGCTTCGGTTACGGCTGAGCTGGAGGCTGAGGGCGTCAAATCATTCGCAAACGCCTGGAAGGCGCTGATGGAGGCGATGGAAGTGAGCCGTAAAGCGGCGGTTGGTGAAGAATAATCCCAAGAAGTTATAAACCAGGGAGAGGAATCTTGAGTGCTTAACTATTAAAAGCCATAATACAGGGTATATGGAATGACTTGGCAGGGATTTTTCGGACAGGCTCGTTTATGAAAGGAGAAATTCTATGGCGCAGGTTAACAAAGTGGCTTTCTTTACCAATGAATACCCGCCGTATGTGTATGGCGGCGCGGGGGTGGTGGTGGAATACCTCAGCAAGGAGCTGGCCCAGTTGGTGCCGATGGAGGTGCGCTGTTTTGGCGACCAGGATGTGCAGGAGCCAAACCTGCGCGTCAAGGGCTATGGCCCCTGGTCTGAAGCCAAGCAAAACACCGATCCACGTTTCGGTGGGGCGATGGATGCGATGTACCGCAGCCTGGCGATGGCTAAGGACAACCTGGACGCCAGCATTGTGCATTGCCACACCTGGTACGTGCAGTTTGGCGGTTTCCTGGCCAAGAAGCTGTGGGGCATCCCGTTTGTCCTGACTGTCCACTCGCTGGAGCCGTTGCGGCCCTGGAAGGTGGAGCAGCTTGGCAATGCCTACCACCTGAGCAGCTGGATTGAGAACAACGGTATCACCCAGGCCGATGCGGTGATTGCTGTTTCCCAGGAGACGCGCAATGATGTGCTGCGGCTGTTTCCTGTTGATCCTGACAAGGTGAAGGTGCTTCACAACGGGATTGATTTAAACCAGTATCGCCACAATCCCCAGGTCGATGCATTGGTCAAGCACGGCGTGGACCCGGACCGGCCCTATGTATTATTTGTCGGCCGGATTACTCGCCAGAAAGGCATCATCCACCTGGTCAATGCGATTCCCCAGATCGATCCGTCGATCCAGGTCGTATTATGTGCGGGTGCACCCGATACGCCCGAGATCGCCAAGGAGATGGCGGCGCGCGTGGCCGAGGTCAGCGCGGACCGCCCGGGCGTCATTTGGATCCAGGAGATGCTGCCGAAGGATCAGGTGATCCAGTA
>CAZAGA010000173.1:0-6955 GCA_964484335.1 uncultured Anaerolineaceae bacterium | reverse complement strand
AGCCCGGCGATTGACGCGGCCGACCCGGCCAATTGCATTGCCGAAGACCAGCGCAAGGTGGCCCGCCCGATCGATGGGAACGGCGACGGTGTTGCGGCCTGCGATATCGGCGCCTTCGAAGGGCTGGTGTGGGTATTTCTGCCTGCGGTGCAAAAGTAAGCCGGCCGGAGTGGATCGGAGAAGCGATGAAAATTACCGTCATTGGCGGCGGCTCAACTTATACTCCGGAGCTGGTGAATGGCTTCCTGGCGATGGCCGGTTCGCTTCAGGAAGCCGGCTTGTAGACTTCGTATGCAAACATTAAAAGGCAGTTTCGCCAAGACTTCGAAACTGACTGCGAAAACTATGAATGGACCTGCAGGATCGGCCCATTTATATTATAAATGTCGAATCAAGATGTCTACAACCGCGGAAGAGGTTGCTCGACTGACTGCTAGGGCCGAATTGCCGATTATTGAAAGCTACCGGCTGGTGGCTCACCGATGGCTTCACGGGCGGACATGGTGTCCTTCTCAGATGCGCCTCAGTTCATCTTGACCCAGAATAAGGATTACGAGTGATCGATCAGGAGAGCGACGGATGGCCGATATTAAGACCAAACAAAACGACGCGAGCGTGACCGCCTTCCTTGACGGTTTGGCTAATGAGAGACGCCGCAAGGACAGCTATGTAGTTTTGGACATGATGAAAAAGATCACTGGCCTCGAGCCGAAAATGTGGGGAGATGCAATCATCGGCTTCGGCAGCCAGCATTACCAATATGCCAGCGGGTGGGAAGGCGATATGCCGCAGGTGGCATTTTCACCGCGCAAGCAAAGCTTGACCCTTTATATTCAGATGGGGTTCGACGAGCTGCCGAAATTGTTGAGCCAGTTGGGTAAGCACAAAACGAGTAAGGTCTGCCTGTATATCAACCGGCTGTCCGAAGTGGATCTGGCAGTCCTGGAAGAAATCATCGCCCGCTCTTTACAGGAGTAAAAACGGGCTTTTAGGCTAGGCGGGCTGAGTCGGTGAAATGTTGACCAGCCAGCTTACCCCGAACTTGTCCGTGCATATCCCGAAGGTATCTCCCCATGGTGCTGCAGTAAGAGGCATTGTGACCATACCGCCACCAGTATTCCGCTGGCTGCTCGATTCTGACCCTTCAATCCGATGGCAGGTGATGCAAGACATAATCGGTGCGCCTGCGGAAGAAGTCGCGGCAGAGCGCGCCCGGGTCGCCAGGGAGGGATGGGGCGCTCAGCTGCTTGCTTTACAGGCAGTCGATGGCCGCTGGGGTGGAGCGGCATGGAATCGCGGCTGGAACTCAACCCTGCATGTCCTGATGCTGCTGCGGCACCTGGGCCTCGATCCGATGAGCAAACAGGCTCTTCGAGCGGTGGGGCTTGTTCGCGACCGCGTTACCTGGATGGGGTGCGGCCCGCAGGAATGTGATCACAATCCCTTCTTCGCTGGTGAGCAGGAGCCGTGTATCAATGGGCAGGTCGGCGCCGTTGGTGCGTACTTTGGCCAGGATGTTCGCGGCATTGTCAACCGGCTGCTCGCCGACCAGCTTCCCGATGGCGGCTGGAACTGCGAGGCTGCCAATGGCTCGAGGCGGTCATTATTCAACACGACGATCTGCGTGCTTAAAGCCCTCCTCGAGTACGAGCTGAATGCCGGGAGCAGTCTGGAAGTAACCTTCGCTCGTTTGCGCGGGCAGGAGTATCTCCTCGAGCGCCGTCTCTTCCGCCGACAGTCGACGGGTACGCTCATCGCCTTCGACAACAAGGTGGGCCCGAGCGGTGGGCACGAATATCCTGCGTGGACCCGCTTCGCCTTTCCGCCCTGGTGGCACTACGATGTGTTGAGAGGGCTTGAATACCTGCACCGCGCCGGCGTCACTCCCGACGAGCGCCTGACTGAGGCGATCGACCTGGTTGCCTCTAAGCGCGGCGAGGATGGCCGCTGGCCGCTCGATCTCCGCTATGCTGGCGAGATCCCGGTCGAGATGGATGAGGGCGAGGGGCGCCCAAGCCGGTGGAACACGCTGCGCGCTTTAAGAGTGCTCAACTGGGTTGAAGCTCACAGCTAGCGGGGGGTGCTGGCTAGCTGTCAATTGAGCTTCCGGCACGATCTCCAGGATAGCGAACCGGATCAATTTTTCATTGGTATCGAACTCATACCATATAAACCTCGGGTATGGTTTCAATCTTGACGGTTTTGTATCTATATGTTATTAATAACATATGTTCACTGTAACCCTTGTGAGGATCGCCAATGGAACTTCGTCACACCATTCTTGGACTGTTGAGTTGGAAACCTGCTTCGGGCTACGACCTGAAGCGCATCATCGCCGATTCGGAAGTTTTTTATTGGTCGGGCAATAACAACCAGATTTATAAAAGTTTGCTCGAGCTCCAAAAGGAAGGACTGGTCACCCACCAGGTCCAACTCCAGGAAAGCCTGCCGGCCAAGAAAATCTATTCGATCACTGAAGCCGGCTGCCTGGAGCTGCGCCACAGGCTGCTGGACGAGCCGGAGCTACCCGAGCTGCAGAAGAGCTTCTTGATCCAGATGGCCTGGGCTGAGTGCTTATCCGATGATGAAATCGTTGATCTGCTGGAAAAATACGCCGGTGAAGTCGCCGATCGACTGCGCATCTGCCAGGCTCAGTCTGCGCGGCCGGTGAGCAGCCCCGCGCGGTCGGCCCGGGAAGGGTACATTTGGAAGCGAATCGGAGAGAACCTGGTTGCTACCTACCAGGTCGAGCTGGACTGGGCGCGGGAAACCCTGGCGGCGCTGCGGGGAAAGAGATATGGAACAAATTGGCCAGGAGGTGGAGGAGATGAACAACCTTGTTGAACAGATCAAGCAACTGCGCAGCGAAAGCGGGGTGGGTGTGATGGAATGCCGCAAAGCGCTCGAACAATGCGGCCAGGATATTGAGCAGGCGCGAGTTTACCTGCGCGAGACGGCAGCGATCCATGCCAAACTGCAAGCTGAACGGGAAACGCGCCAGGGTCGGATCGAGCTGTACTCGCACCAGCACGGGCGAATCGGGGTGATGGTGGAAATCAACACCGAGACCGAATTCGCCAGCCGGTCGGAGGCGATCAGCCGGTTCGCCCATGAAATCGCGTTGCAGGTTACTTCAGCCGCGCCGCGCTATGTGCGGGATGAGGAAATTCCCCAAGCCGTGCTGGACGAGCTGCGACGAACCGCGGTTGAGAAAGCGCACCACGCAGGTCAACCAGAAAAGATCCTCGAGCAAATGGTGGAGGGGATGACGGAAAAATTTAAAAACCAGCATGTCCTGCTCCGCCAGGCATACATTCGAGACGAAAGCCTGACCGTAGGCCAGTTGTTGAGCCAAGCAATCCGCCTGAGCGGAGAAAATATTGTCATCCGTCGATTCGTACGTTGGGAAATCTGCCCAGAAGCGGAGGCGATCGACCTGGGAGGTGCAAACGCCTGATGTAGAAGCAGGTTTTTGGGTAAAGGTAACCACCGCCGCGCAGGCTGACCCGGTAGACGGGGCACATTCTCAGGAGATTAATCGGGGAGAGCCCTCGAAAGAAACTTAACCGAGAACTGCTTGCTCGAACCTTATCCGGTTTGATAAGCCTGGCGGATTTTATCCAGGTCGATTTTCTTCATCGTCAGCATGCACTGCACTGCCCGAGTGGATTTGATCGGATCGGGACCATTCAGGTATTCATTCAGCCCGGCAGGGATGATCTGCCAGGATAGGCCGTACTTGTCCTTCAACCAGCCACACATGCTTTCTTCGCCTTCGGCGGTGAATTTTTCCCATAGTTCATCGACTTCTTCCTGGGTCTCGCAGTTAACCATCAGCGAGATGGCTTCTGTGAATTTGAAGATCGGGCCGCCGTTCAGGGCGATGAACTGCTGTCCATCCAACTCGAAGGAGACGGTCAATACCGTTCCGGCTGGCATTGGCATGCCTTCGCCATAGTGGGTGATCTCGAGGATTTTCGAATTCTTAAATAAGCCGACATAGAAGTTGACGGCTTCTTCGGCCTGGGTGTCGAACCATAGGTTCGTGATGATCTTCTGCATGTTGTCCTCCTTGCGTAACTTCCATTGCTGCAGCTTTCGAGCACAGGCTGGATTGTCCAGGCACTAGCCTTAAACCCTGGCCAGGTTCAGCTTATGTTCGATATCCTGTAGATGTTCCAGCTCATGCAAGGCCTGCCCACGGGCCTGCCAGTAGACAGATTCCCCGCGCTGTTTTTCTTCCGGTCTTATCTCGCGGGCCCATTTCTGCGGCGTCAGAGACTGCAGGATGTTGATGAGTACGGTGCGGCGCAGCTTGAGGTAACTGAGTAATTCGACAAAACCGAACTGCTCAAGCTGGAGAAGCTTGCCCAACTCACGCTCCGGGTGGATGGCGGGAAAGACTTGCTCATTTGCCAGCAAGGCCTGGATAATGGCCTCGAAGGCACGCGCCTCGCAGTTTAACAGATGCACCAGCACAGCGTGAATGGATCTTTCCCCAGGCCCCAACGGCTCATGAAGCTGTGCTTCCGTCATTTCACTGCTGAATGGTTCCAGGTGGCTGGGCGTGTCAGCCAGGATGCGCAGAATGGCCTGGATGTTGGCTGGGGTTGGCTCGGTGGAAATTGATTTCTTCATTTATCCTTTACGCTTTTTCAGCGCGGCCTGCCGCAGGTTTTCACCTACCCGGTATTCAACGATGCGGCGTACCAGGTCGAGCGGCAAGGGTTGGTTGATCGGGAATTGCACCGAGCCCTTAGCCCCTTTATAGGCAGAGAGCTCGGCTTGAAAGGCTTCGATCCCTTGCGGGGCAGGGTAAAAACCGATGTGGTTTTTGAAAGCCGCAAAGTGCACCAGGTTGCCGTGCAGGTAGAAGGTGGGCATCTGATAGCTGATCTTTTCCTGTGCCTGGGGCGCAGCCGCTTTGATCGTGGCGCGCATCTGTTGGAGCAGTTGCTGCACCTCGGGTGGGAAGCCAGCGATGTATTCGTCAATCGTTTGATAGGTTCTCGGGATATTCTCCACGACATCCACCTTTCAGGATAGGGGTAATTCGGACTAAATTTATAGAATTATAACCTAGACCAGGATCAATGCTGCACAGAATAGTCGGGTTTTACCTGCCTCGCTGCGCAGCATTAAAGATTAACCGCAGGCTGCACAGTGTGGAAAGTGCAGGTAGAATCAGGTTAACCCTGGTGCAGCTGGAGGTGAATGGATGGCTAGAATCCAGTTTTCAATTGTCGATGTATTTAGCGAAAAAAAGTATGCCGGCAACCCATTGGCAGTTTTTCGCCGGGCGAGGGAGCTCTCTTCGGAAGAGATGCAGTGCATCGCCCGGGAGATCAACTTCTCCGAGACCACTTTCATCCTTTCGGATGAACTGACCGACGGTGGGTTCGACGTGCGGATTTTTACACCAAAGGCAGAAGTGCCCTTTGCTGGGCATCCAACGATCGGCACTGCCCATATCATCCGGGAGAATATTTTGCAGGGTCAGGCTGAGCAGCTTGTGTTGAACCTGAAGGTCGGGCAGATACCGGTGACCTTTAGCCTGGATGGGACAAGCTGGATGAGGCAAATCCAGCCCAGCTTTGGTCGTCAGCATCCGGCCGAATCACTTGCCGCAGTGCTGGGGATCGAGCTTTCAGAAATCGACGAGCGTTTTCCGGTCGAGGAAGTATCGACCGGGCTTCCGTTTTTCATCGTGCCATTGAAAACTTTGACAACTTTACAAAAGGCAAAAATTGATCCGGATAAGTATATTGCGCTGATCCAGAACAGCGAAGCGAAGGGCATTTTAGTATTCTGCCCGCAGCCTCACCAGCCGCAAAATGACCTCAGTGTGCGGGTGTTTGTCGATTTTTATGGCGTTCCAGAGGATCCGGCGACCGGGAGTGGCAATGGCTGCCTGGCGGGATACCTGGTGAAGCACCGTTTTTTCGGGCAAGATTGTGTTGATTTGCGCAGTGAACAGGGCTATGAAATCGGCCGACCATCACTGCTCCTGCTAAAAGCGGAACGGGCGGGCTCAGCGATCAATATTCAGGTCGGTGGCAAGAGCGTAACCGTGGCGCAGGGGGAGTGGCGCTGATCGAATGGAGAAAAGATGAAAATTTCGGTTATTGGTGGGGGATCGACGTATACCCCCGAACTGGTGAATGGTTTTTTGGGTATCGCCGATGCTCTGGGGCTGGAAGAGCTATGCTTAATGGATAACCACCCGGGGCGGTTGGCGGTGGTCGGCGGTTTCGCCCAGCGGATGGCGAAGGCACAGGGCGAGCCATTCCGAGTAGTGCTTTCCACGGACCAACGGGCAGCCATCACAGGCGCCTCCTATGTGATCACCCAACTGCGGGTCGGGATGATGGCGGCGCGGCGCGGCGACGAGTACCTGGGATTGCGCCACGGCCTGGTCGGGCAGGAGACGACCGGGGTGGGCGGGCTGGCCAAGGCGCTGCGCACGATCCCGGTGATCCTGAGCGTGGCCAGGGATATGCACGAGACAGCGCCCGGCGCGCTGCTGGCCAATTTCACCAACCCGGCCGGGCTGGTGACCGAGGCGCTCAATCGCTACGCGCCGGATACGCCAGCGGTGGGGGTGTGCAACGTCGGCATCACGACCAAGATGGAGATGCTGGCCCAGGTCGAACAGGCTACCGGTCAAAAGATCGACGACCAGCGTGCCCGGTTGAATACGCTCGGCCTGAACCACCTGACCTGGCATCGCGGCTTCACGGTGGACGGCGAAGAGCTCTGGCCATTGATCTTCGGCGCTTTCCTGGAATCGATCAAGCAATCACCGGAACCGGAATGGGACCTACGCACGGTCGAATCGCTGGGGATGATTCCCAATTATTACCTGCAGTACTTTTATTACACCGCCAAGGAGTTGGAGATCCAGAAGGGCTGGCCGCCGTCGCGCGCCGAGCAGGTGATGGAGATCGAAAAGGAG
>CAZAGA010000172.1:0-7007 GCA_964484335.1 uncultured Anaerolineaceae bacterium | reverse complement strand
GCTTGAATTATACCGCTGATATAAGTTAAAGAAAGGGATCTATAGGGGTGCGTTTGCACTCCAATAGATCCCTTTCTCAATGAGTGAGCTAACCCGGTTAGTTTTTGGAGCTTTCGCTCAGATATTTATCGATTGCCCAGGCAGCCTTGCGGCCAGCGACCATCGCGGTGACCACCAGGTCAGGCCCGGTAACGCCATCACCGCCGGCGTACACGCCAGGGCGTGAAGTAGCCCCGGTCTCTGGGTCGGCTACGATTAAACCCCAGTTGCGGGTCTTGAGTTCTGGCGTGGTATCGCCAATTACCGGATCTGGCCAGTAGCCCAGGGCCAGAATGGCGGTGTCCGCTTCAACGATGAAATTCGAATTTTCTACCGGCACTGGCTTGCGGCGGCCCTTGGCGTCAGGTTCGCCAAGTACCATGCGGATGCACTCGATTTGAGCCAGTTTGCCATCTTCGTCGGCGATGAAACGGACGGGTTGGGTGAGGAACTGGTAAATTGCGCCTTCCTCGCGCGCCAGCTCGCGGTCTTTCTTTCCGCCCGGCATTTCTTTCTCAGTACGCCGGTACAGGCAGGTGACTTGCTCAGCACCCAGTCGCAGGGCTGTCCGCAAGCAGTCCGAGGCGGTATCGCCGCCGCCAATCACGGCAACCTTACGACCCACAATCGGCCGGCTCTTGAGATTTTCTGGCAGCATATCCACCGGCAGGCTGGCGCAGATCAGGAATTCCGTGGCCTTGTACACGCCATGCAGGTCTTCGCCTGGTACTTCCATCGGAGCATCAATTTCGGTGCCAACGCCCACGAAGATCGCCTCGAAACCCTCGGCAAAGAGCTGGTCGATCGTTTTATCTTTACCAATATAGGTATTGCCGACAAATTTGACGCCGGCCATCTCGAGGTCTTCCCAGCGATCGTAAACGACTTGCTTGGTCAGCTTGAAATTGGGGATGCCATAGACCAGCAGGCCGCCAGGGCTTGGCTTAGAATCAAAGATGGTTACCTCATGGCCGCGCTGGACCAACTGCTCGGCGCAGGAAATACCCGCCGGGCCAGCGCCGACGATGGCGACTTTCTTGCCGGTTGGCTCGCCGACTGGCACCACCACGCCGCCATGCTCGCGCTCGTAACCCACTGCAAAGGCTTCCAGTAGCCCGGTCAAGACTGGCTCTCCGGTTTTGTTCAGTACGCAGGAGCCCTGGCAGAGCTGTTCGTGAGGGCAGACCCGCCCGCAAATCTCAGGCAGTGAGCTGGTTTGCCGGTACAGTTGAGCAGCTTCCAGGTATTGACCGGATTCAATCAGCCACATGGCGGAGGGAATATCATTGTGGGTCGGGCAGGCAACCATACAAGGGGCGGGGTCGGGGCAGTGAATACAGCGCGAGGCCTGGTACCTGGCGATGTCTTCACTAAAAGCGATCACCACATCTTCAAAATCATGCAGCCGTTCAGCCACCGGACGATTTTCTAACTCTTGAAAAGGAATGTGGACACGGTCTTTTCGGTCGATAGCAAGAAAATCACTCTCAATTTTTTGCATGCATGGCCTCCGATCGCTCTTTAATTGAAAACACTAGATATTTTGATTAACCCAATGAAACGCAAAAGGACTTTGCGCAGTGAACACCAATTCCTATATGATTATAATACCGACAATTTTGGTTTTGTTTTAGTTTCAGATGTCATGGATTTCTGTGACAGTTGTCACAATTTAAATATGATTTTCGACTTGTCTTCGGTGGGTTGGCTAGTTTGGGGATAAATTAGGCAATTTATGTTTGAATATATACATAGAATCCCTTTCTGATTATAATATTTTCATGTCCAGTGCAAACTTCTCTCGCGAGAGTTTTTCCAGCGTCGATGCCGCCTGGCTGCACATGGACAAACCCACCAACCTGGCCAATATCACTGGGGTAATGTCGTTCACGACTGCGCTCGATTTTGAGCGCTTGCGAGCGACTTTCCAGGCGCGTTTGTTGCCCTACCCCCGTTTCCGCCAATGTGTCCGCGAGCCAGAATTGCCGTTGGGGCTGCCGCGCTGGGAGCTGGCCGCCGATTTTGATCTGGATTACCACTTGCATCAGGTAAGCTTGCCCGAGCCAGCCGATCATACCAGTCTGCAACATTTCGTCAGCGGGTTGATGAGCCGCCCGCTTGATCGCTCCCGCCCACTCTGGCAGGCTTACTATGTGGATAATATCTCTGGTGGCAGCGCCCTGGTGGCGTGTTTGCATCACAGCATCGGCGATGGCATTGCTCTCATGCAAGTCTTGCTTTCCCTGGCTGATGAATCGCTTGACGCTCCCTGGCCGGTATCTCCGGTCGACCCGCCAGTGGAGCTTAGCCGCACAGCGCGCTTGCTCCTGCCTGGCCTGAAAGCGGCCCAAAATGCCAGCCGGGCGATCCAGTCGGCAGAAAATATGGTTCATGAAGGCATGGAAATCCTGATCCATCCGGCGCGCTGGCAATCGCTGGCCCGGGTTGGCATGTCCGGCAGCCGGGCCTTGGGCAAGCTGCTGCTCCTACCTCCAGACCGGCAGACGATCCTCAAGAAGAAATGCGGGATCGAAAAGCGGGCGGCCTGGTCCACCGCTATTCAGGTTGACCAGGTCAAGGCGGTTGGCCAGCGCATGGGTGGGACAATCAACGATATCCTACTCTCAGCGATCACCGGTGCATTACGCCGCTACCTGGAAGAGCGCGGTGAAGTGGTCCACGGCCTGAATATCCGCGCCGTGGTACCGGTTAACCTGCGCCCGATTGAGGAAGTAGGGCAACTTGGCAACCGCTTTGGGCTGGTCTTCCTCAGCCTGCCAATTGGCATTAGTGACCCGATAAAGCGCTTGGTAGTGCTCAAGAAACGGATGAATGCGATTAAGAATTCGCCTGAAGCCCTGGTTGCGTTGGGAATCCTGAATTTTATCGGCCTGACTCCGACTCAAATTGAGAAGATTATTGTTGCCATATTTGGGTTGAAGGGCAGCGCGGTCATGACCAATGTGCCCGGGCCGCGCACCTTGCTCTATCTGGCCGGCGCGCCGATCTCCTCGATTATGTTTTGGGTACCCTCGCCGAGTAACTTGAGCCTGGGGGTAAGCATGATCAGCTATGCCGGCCAGGTGATCCTGGGGGTGGCATCCGATGCTGAGACAATCCCAGATCCAGAGCGGATGATTGAGCTGTTTCAAATCGAATTTGAACACCTCAACCGCTGGGGACGGCCAGCCAGTGGGGCACAGCAATCCCCTGGTTTATCCTGATATTCTTTTGCTCAGGGTTCGACCCGTGGATAGATCCAGACCGCATTGGCTTCTAGCGGCTGGTTGTTTTGGACCGTTACGGTGAAAATGAACCGCACCGTTTGGCCAGCCAGGAAAGATATATCCTGGTCAATCGTTGTCAGCCGTCCATTGTAAGTCTCATACCACTGACCCAAAGTCCAAACCATTCCATCGGCGGTCTCGTACTCGACCTGCATGATCACGGCGCAATCTGAGCTGTCGGAGAGGCATCCGATTTGAGACTTAAACCGGTCGCCGCTGCGGATCAAGATGCGCGGATAAGCGCCGTTAATCCAACCGGTGTTGCTTTCATTAGGGTGAGCCCAAATTGCCGGCCCAGCCACAATCCCCGCCTCGGTATTCGGGTAGTTCAGCAACAAGACCAGGCCTGAACCTTCTTCGCTGGTTTGCAAACAGGGCACGTAGCCTCTCCCACTGCGCCATTCTGCACTACATATATTGGCGGCAAAGTCATAAGTCGGCCCCCGTGTGGTATCTAGCACAAAGATCTGGATGATGAGCGGGACTTCCGAATCCGGCCCGGTGCCAAAAAACTGTCCGTCAGGGGTTAAGAAATTCCAATAGCCGATAAAACTCCCCGGCCGGTTGGGTGCAACCAGGGGGAAAGTAATATCGATCGTTTGCCCAGGGCGAACATAATTGGCTACTGGCACGGTGGTGTTACCCTGGAACTCGCCTCCGGTCATCGCCAGGCTGTATTGCGGAGTCCAGGTGCAACTACCGACATTCTGGAAGCGCCAGGAGACCCGGAAGACCTCCCCAGGATAATAGACATTATTGCTGGCTGGGTAGAGATCGCCCAGGAAATCGGCCCGGTTGCAGTCTGCTGGGAGGGGGGTGGCGATCGGACCGGCTGGTATGGCGGTGGGTATCAGGCTGGTTGGCTCGGGGGCCGGGCCGGCGGTCGGCGCTAGGACCGGCGAAGGTGTGACCGGCGGCGCTTGCTGGGTCTGGCGGGCAGATATCGTTTCAACCGCGTAAGCCAACCGGGTGGCTTCAAGATCAGTCGATTCCGTCGCCTGGGCAACCTGCGTGCCGGCATCCGCGGTTAGGCGTGCATCGACTGTACTGGCTGCTTGGGTAAAAATGGTCGATGCATCCAGGGTGGGCTCTGGGTTAAGGTCGCAGCCGGCCAGGGCCAGTCCAAGCACCACAATGATCCCAATTGTTTGGGAAAATCCCATCCCAACGCTCCTTGAACAGCCGGCAAGCAAAATAACACCTTATTTATTATATAACCAAATCCTGGCTTGAGGGCTGGTTTTGGAAAACGTAGAAAGATTCTACCGGACTGTCTGAAAAGTCCCAAGATTATCAGCTCCTATACCACAGATGGTGGCCGTGCTTCGCACGACCACCATCTGTGGTATAAATTAATTTGTAGGGGCTGTCCAAACGCTCTTTTGGACAGCCCCCTGTGAAACTGCGGTAGAATCAAACCAATTACCCCCAGGAGAGAAAGAAACCATGCAATCAAAACTTGATCAATTGAAAAACCTGCTTGCTGAAGTATCCGACCTGAATGGCGCTGCAAGCCTGCTGGGCTGGGATCAGCAAACCTACATGCCTCCGGGCGGCGCAGAACAACGCGGCTACCAATTGGCGACCATCGAGAGCCTGGCGCACAGCAAGTTCACCTCGCCAGAAGTCGGCCGGTTGCTTGAAGAGCTCGGGCCTTATGTCGAGAGCCTGGATCCGGATTCGAATGACGCCTGCCTGGTAAGGGTAACTGCCCGGCGTTTTGCCAAGCAGACCCGCGTCCCAGCGGAAATGGTCGCTACCTTTGCCCGCACAACCGCTCTGGCGCAGCAAGCCTGGCAGCAGGCGCGGGCCGAGAATAACTTTGCCCTTTTCCAGGCGCACCTGGAAAAAGTGATAGAGCTGCGCCAACAGTACGCCAGCCTGTTCCAGCCCTACCAACATGTTTATGACCCCCTCCTGGATGATTTTGAGCCTGGTTTGAAGACCGCCGACGTCCAGGCGATCTTCAGCGCGTTGCGCCCTCAGCAGGTCGCTCTGATCCGTCAGATCGCCAGCCGGCCGGCGCTGGGAGATGATCTGGTTCATCAGCAATTTGACCCCCAGCGCCAGTGGGATTTCGGCGTTGAAGTGATCAGCCGGTTTGGTTACGACTGGCAGCGCGGTCGTCAGGACAAATCGGCTCACCCATTCACCCAGGGCTTTGGGATTAATGACGTGCGTATTACCACCCGGGTGTATCCAAACTTCTTGAATCCGGCTCTGTTCGGCACCATGCATGAAGCCGGACATGCCCTGTATGAGCAGGGCGTCGACCAATCCCTGGCGCGCACACCCCTAGCCGGCGGGGCCTCTTTGGCCTTGCACGAATCCCAGTCGCGCATGTGGGAAAACTATGTCGGGCGCTCCCTGCCTTTCTGGCAGTATTTCTACCCTCGCCTGCAGCAGGTCTTCCCAGCCCAGTTCGGCGCAGTTGACCTGGAGACCTTTTATAAGGCGATCAACCGGGTTCAGCCCTCCCTGATCCGGGTGGAAGCGGATGAGGCCACCTACAACTTGCATATCATGCTGCGTCTCGAGCTGGAGATCGCCCTGCTGGAAGGCAGTCTGGCAGTGAGGGATCTGCCGCAGGCTTGGAATGCCCGGATGCAGGAATACCTGGGCATTACCCCGCCGGATGACGCCCAAGGGGTGCTGCAGGACATCCACTGGTCGATAGGCTTGGTTGGCTACTTCCCGACATATGCCTTGGGCAACCTCGTCGCCGCCCAGCTTTGGGAGCGGATCAACCGGGATATTCCTGACCTCGATGGGCAATTTCGCCAGGGTGAATTTAGCGGGTTGTTAAACTGGCTACGCCACAACGTCCACCGCCATGGCGCCAAGTACGAGCCCCAGGCGCTCATCCAACAAGTGACCGGCTCGAAGATTGACCCGGCGCCCTACCTGCGTTACCTGGAAGCCAAGTACAGCCAGATTTATGCTTTGTAAACCTGCCCGTTTCTGGCTGGTCGTCTTTTGCCTATTCATTTTGCTGGCTGGCTGCTCTCCGGCAGCCAGCCAGGCTACCAATCCGCCCCAGGCGACCCCGACCACCCGCCTGACTGTCAGCCCAGTAACTCCGACCTCAACCCGACCGCCAACGCCGACTAGGTCACCTGCTCTGTCTGCCACATCTCTGCCCACGATTGCTCCTTCGGCCACCCTGCCTTCCGCAAAGCCGCTCGTTGATTCAACCGTCGCGCCCAAATCACTGCTTGTGCTCGATCCAATCCAGATTCGCGCCCCCGGTCCTGGTTCGCAGGTGCTTTCACCATTGGTGCTGGAGCTAAAGTTTGCCCTGGGCGAGGCCGGTCGTTATATTTTCCTGGACCTGCGCGCCGCGGATGGCATGCTACTGGCGCGCAAACTGCTCGATCGCCAGCGAATGCCGCCGGGCGAGATCTACCAGGATCACCTGGATTTTGAGATCGCGCTTTCTCCGACTGCAGCCTACATAATCGTGCGGGTAGAAAGCGACGCAGGCCTACCACTGGCGGTCAACTCAGTGAAAATCGAGTTGCTCGCTGCGGGGACGGCCTGGCTGCTTCCTGGCGACTGGCAGGCGAAAGCCATCGACATCCAGTTGCCTGCGCCCCAAGCGGAGCTGCATGGCGGCCTGATCGAGCTCTCTGGCCTGACCCGCCTTGACCCGGCTGCCCCGCTCAAAGCCCAGGTGCTCGA
>CAZAGA010000171.1:0-7009 GCA_964484335.1 uncultured Anaerolineaceae bacterium | reverse complement strand
AAATCAGTCGACTTACTGGTGCGTTGTTAGTTTTGTTGGTGCTGGTGTTGATGTCCGGGACTTTTGTTTTTGGATTCTTGACCAGCCAATTTGTTTCCTCAGCTTCAGCCAGCGCTTTGCTGGACTCGGTCGGGCTGAGCAGTCAATCGCCTGCCGCGGCTACTCAAACAGCCAACGCACCCAGCCAACCGCTTGACCGTGATAAGCTCTTTGCGCCCTTCTGGCAGGCTTGGGACCTGGTGCATGAACGATATGTTGACCAGCCGGTGGATGACGTGGCCCTGATGCGTGGCGCGATCCAGGGCATGTTGGACTCGCTGGGCGATGCCCATACCTCCTACCTTGACCCAGAGCTGGCCAAGCGTTTCGAAGCAGGTCTCAATGGAGAAGAATATGAGGGGATTGGCGCCTGGGTGGATATCACGGGAGACTATTTAGAAATTGTCAGCCCGATGCCTGGTTCACCAGCCGAGAAGGCCGGCCTGAAAACTGGCGATCAGGTCATCGCCATTGATGGCGAGGACATGACTGGCATCGATGGCGAGCTAGTTCGCAAGCGCGTCCTCGGTCCCCGTGGCACCACAGTAATCCTGACCATCCGCCGTCAGGGTGTCGAGGAGCCTTTCGACGTTAAAGTAACCCGTGCCTCGATTGTTGTCCCAACCATTGAAAGTAAAATGCTTGAAGATAACCTGGCTTATGTCCGGTTATATACCTTTGGCGATAGCACTGCCCGTGATTTGCGCAAGGCCTTACGTGAGCTGATGAGCAAGAATCCTACTGGTCTGATCCTCGATCTGCGCAACAATGGCGGCGGCTATCTGAACACGGCCATCGAAGTTGTCTCTGAATTTATCCCCAATGGCGTGGTGATGTATGAAGAATACGGCAACGGTGATCGTGAAACATTCAACGCGAAAAGCGGTGGCCTGGCGACTAAAATACCTTTGATCGTGCTTGTTAATGAAGGAAGTGCATCCGCCTCGGAAATTGTGGCTGGCGCAATCCAAGATCGCGAGCGAGGTCAACTGGTTGGGGTGACCACTTTTGGCAAAGGATCGGTCCAAACGGTCGAGCGCCTGGTCAATGATCAGGGCCAGGTTCGTGTGACCATTGCCCGTTGGCTGACCCCCGATGAGCGCCAGATCAATAAAGTTGGCCTTGAACCGAATGTGAAAGTTGAAATCACTGACGCCGATATCGAAGCTAATCGCGACCCACAACTGGAGAAAGCAATTGAGCTGCTTCTAAGTAAGTAGCTTCTTTTGGAGGAAAAAATGTTCTTTCCGTTCATGAATGTAAACTATTTGTGCTTCATGTTGCCAGCCTTCATTTTAATGGCGGCAGTCCAGTTCTATGTTTCTTCTGCCTATAAACGCTGGAGCCGGGTTGGCGCTCGCAGCCAGTTCACCGGCGCCCAGGCCGCTCAGCGTCTGATTCAAAACGGCGGTTTATACGACGTCCGCGTCGAGGGCATTGCCGGGAGCCTGACTGATCACTACGACCCGCGCGATAAGGTTTTGCGCCTGTCTGAAGGCGTTTATCGCGGCAACTCAGTCGCTTCCCTGGCGATTGCTGCCCATGAGCTTGGGCACGCCCTGCAGGACCACGAAGGCTATTTTCCGCTTCGCTTGCGTGCCGCCCTGGTTCCGGCGGTGAATATCGGCTCGTACCTCGGCTGGATATTGATCATCATCGGCTTGGTAATTAGTAATACCAACCTGGCTTGGCTGGGTGTGGCGATCTTCTCGCTCGGCGCGCTGTTTGCCCTGGCGACCTTGCCGGTTGAGCTGAATGCTTCCGCCCGCGCTAAGGCCCTGTTGGCGAATACCGGTCTGATTGTGGGTGAAGAAGAACAGCGCGGCGTCAACAATGTGTTGAACGCCGCTGCTTTGACCTACGTGGCTGCCCTGGTCACAGCCGTGATGCAGGTGCTCTATTTCGGCTCAATGGTCGCCGGAGTGGGCCGGCGGGACGATTAACCGGCTGTCCACCGGATTATTCAACTTACTGTTCAAAATCAATCACCACGGTCATCCCCCAGCGCAACTGGGGGTTGACTTCGTTAAGCTTGATACGCACAGTGTAGGTGATATCGCCGCGCTTCTCCTGGAAGGTATCGCTAATTGCGATGACTTCGCCGACCAGTTTCAGCTCTGGTAGGGCATCTGGGATAATACTTACGGCCTGGCCCAGGGAAACATCTACCACTTCAATCTCCGTCAGGTTTTCGGTTTCCACATCCCACTCGGAAAAATCAGCCAACTCAACCAACGGGAGCCCGGCAGTCACGGTTTGGCCGGGAGTCAGGTCAAGCGAGACGATTTTCCCGTCCATGGTTGCGAGTAGATCCAGCTTTTCGAGCTCGGCATTGGCAGCCGCTAATTGGGCCTCGGCTGTGGCGATGCGCGCTTCGGCGGAAGCGACTGCATCAGGGTCTGGGCCTTTCTGGAGTGAGTCGTAGTCCTCCTGCGCCAGGGTCAATTGGGTTTGGGCGATCAACAAATCGGTCGAGGCCTGGTCCAGATCAAAGTTCGAGGCTGTACCCGTCAAGCTGTTGTATTTCCGGACCGCTGCGTCATACTCTTTTTGTTTGTTTGCCAGATCAACTTTCAGGCGGGCACGGGTCAGGTTGTCTTCCGGCAGGTTGGCGTAAGGCGCGTAAGCGTCCTTGGCCTTGTCAAGAGCATTTTTTGCAAAGATCACTTGGGTATTGGCGATATCGATATCATTTTCGTCGGCGGTACCGCCTAGGCTGTTCACCCGTCGCTCGGTGTCATGGACCGCCTTGCGGGCTACATTAAGCGCTTGCAGAGCCTGGTTTTGGGCGGTTGACAGGTTGTCATTCAATGCTTTCAGGGCTTGCTGAGCGTTAAACAGCTCCAACTCTGCCACAGCAATCGCGGCCTCGAGTTGTTTGCGCCCGCTCAGGCGGGCCAGCACATCACCCTTCTTCACCAGAGCGCCTTCTTCGACCAGTACTTCAGCAATCTGCCCGCTGGCGGTGAAGGCGAGTTGGACCGAGTCTTTCGGGACCAGCCGGCCTTCGGCGGTGATCCCGCTGTCCACCGGTTCGACCGGCGCGACTTCCGGAGCGCTGGTGGGTTCAACCTCGCCACCCATTCCCGGGATGCTGCTGCAGCCTGCCCCAACCAGACTGAGGAGGATCAATACAAAAAGAAGAAAGAAAGCTTGTTTTCTCATTTGGCTATACCTTTCGGGCTCAATTGTGCCATAGATCGCAAGATTATCAATGAACAAACAATTCCATTGCTCACTCGTAATGAATAGCATCCAGGATTCGGATCCGCGCAGCGCGCACGGCTGGGAAAAAAGCCGCCACCTGCGAAACCAGGAAGGCCAGTAGCAAAGCTACCCCAATCCGCACGGTCGGCAGTACGAAAGCCAGGTTGTAACCAGACATCGCAGTCATTGCCAACATGAACACCCGCGCCAGGATCACCCCAAACACCACCCCTAGCACGCCGCCCAAGATGCCCATAATTGCCGCCTCGGCCAGGATCATAAAGATTAACTGCCCGCGCGTCATCCCTACTCCGCGCAGCATTCCAATTTCCTGGGTGCGTTCCATCACGTTCATCGTCAGGGTGTTCGTGATGCCCAAGAACCCGACCATCATCGAGATAATTGCCAGGATGTCAAACATCCGGAAGGCCGATTCCATCAAGGATGAGACCTGGTTTAGGAGTTGTTGGTTGGAAATTATGGTCAATCGGTCGCGCTTGCCGTATTGGTTGTCGATCCGCTTAGCCACTTCGCCAGGATTTACTCCCGGATCAACCTTGATCAGGAAGGCGTTTGCATCTCGCTCGCGGAAATAGCGCCACATATCCGACCAATTACCATTAATCACCATCCCCTGGTTGTAATAATCGACCACCACTGCAGCGACTGTAAAGGGCCGCTCACCCAGCTTGGTTACCAGGGTAATGGTATCGCCAGCCTTCAGGCTATATTTCTCGGCGATCACGCTAGAGATGAACACTGCCTCCCCCTGGGCCAACGTGGCCAGGGCACCCTGGGCATCAGGGATGGCCTGGCTGAATATGAAACTGGTGATATGGCTGTAAGAGGGCGGATCGATGGCGCGGAACATCACCTGTTCCTGTTTCTGAATCTCTGGCATCCATTTGATTTCAAAGTAGCGCGAAGGCGCAACGGCGGCTACGCCGGAGACGCTTTCCAGTCGTTTCCAAACGTCGCTGCCCATGGAAAGCGAAGAAGTGACATATAGATCCCCGCCGATGTAGCCTTTCAGCCATTGATCCAGGTCGCCTTTGAAAGACAATGTCATGGCCCAAACTACGATAATCATCGCTACGCCGATCATCAGCGCACCAACCGTCAAGGTCGTGCGCAGCCTGGCCCGGCGAACATTGGCGCTGCCTAGCCGGCCGCTGCGCCCGAAGAAGATCCTTACCACTGGTCGTAAGGCGGTTTCCCACAACCCTACACTGGCCGGGATCATCAAGGTCCCTCCCAGGAACAGGAATACGACTACCATGCTACCGATTCTAAATTGCACGTCATACGGAAACGGATTAATCACCAGGATAATGGTCGATGCTACCAGCAGCGCCAGGCCAACAATCCAGCCAAACCGGATCAGGCAGCCTTCTTTGGTCTGCGAGCGCACCCTCAGCGCTTCGAGCGGTGAGATTCGCCCGGCCTGCCAGGCCGGCAGTGCAGCTGCCAAGATCGCCACCAGGATCCCGACCAACAAGCCGGTGACGACAATCCCCTCCGGCATTTGGATACTGGTTAGCTCTTGTCCTAGCAGCAGCTCCATCAAACGCGTCAGGCCGCGCGCCATGAAAATACCCAGCCCGACGCCCAGTCCGGAGCCAATCGTCCCCATTGCTGCCGCCTCAACCAGCACCTGCCGGGTAACCTGGCTGCGTGTCATCCCCACCGTCCGTAGCATACCAAATTCACGCGTCCGTTCGACTACAGTCATCTGGAAGGAGTTGAAGATCAGGAAAGCGCCCACAAATAGTGCCATTCCGCTTAAGAAATTCAGCCCGATCTGGTAGCTGCTCAACATTTCGGTCATGCGCCGGCCTTGCGATGCGGGATAGACTACCGAATACCGGCTGCCCAGGTGCGCCTGCAGATCAGCCCGTAGGGTTTCCATCTCGGCCTGTCCGGTTTTCTCTGCTGCGACCACCAGGTCAACCTGGTCCAGCTTGTCGTCCCGGTAAAACAGGCGCTGGGCCGTCTTAAGCGGGATCACCCCGAAGGCGCCGTTATTTGTCTGGCCGGCGCCTTCCTTGGCAATTACACCCACCAGGCGCAGCTTCTCGACCCCCGTGCTGGCGATGATTTCGATCCATCCTCCGACGGTTAAGTCGTTTTCTTCGACGTAATCTTTCACCAGGACGATTTCGTCTGCGTTTTGATCGCTGGAGAGAAATTCGCCCCCCGCCAGTTTGTACTCGCGTACCTGCCTATCCAGGTTGGCGTCGATCCCGTACAATGTCAAGCCGCTTACATTTTCTCCAAAAAAGGTGATCCCTAGCTGGTTGGGCGGCGCCTCTTTTGCCAGCATGGTCTGAAGCTGGATGCTCGGGGCGGCAGCAACGACTCCGGTGAAGGTGTTCAAGCGGGGTAATATTTTTTCCGAGAATCCGTCATTATCGGTTTCTGTGCTGGTGACAATCAAATTGGCTTTGCCAGAAGTCTCCTGGAATAGGCGGGTGACCGATAGCATGGCAGTCTGGTTGGTAATGCCGATTGCCAGGATCGCCGCCACCCCCAGGACAATTCCGAAGGTGCTGAGCAACATCCGACCAGGCCGGGCGCGCAAGGAGCGAAAGGTTAACAGGCGGGAAAGGGACATGTTGGTTCTGGAGCCGCCCCTAGGCTTCCAGCTTCTCCATTTCGTCCATGATCCTGTGCAGCCGCTGCAACAAGCTCAGTTCAAGCTCGAATTTGAGATCGGTAACGATCTTGCCATCTTGCAGAAAAACCACCCGATTCGCGTACGAGGCTGCCCGTGGGTCATGCGTGACCACGATAATCGTCTGTTTAAGCTCGTCGCACGATCGGCGCAGCAACTCCATAATGGTCGTACCGGTTTTTGTATCCAGGTTGCCAGTCGGCTCGTCCGCCAGTACGATGGAAGGCTCGGAGATCAACGCCCGCGCCAGGGCAACCCGCTGTTGTTCGCCGCCCGAAAGCTGTTCGGGCTTGTGTCTCCGCCGGTCGCTCAGGCCAATTAACTCAAGCAGCGCCTCCAAGCGAGCCTGGTATTTCCCGATATTTTTCCCATCGATCAGGATCGGCAGGGTGATATTTTCTTCAGCGGTCAGGGTCGGCAGCAAGTTGAAGAATTGAAACACAAAGCCGACATTGCGCCGGCGCAGCAGGGTGATTTGCTTATCTTTCAGCATGGACAACGGCTGTCCAGCTAGGGTGATCTCGCCCTCGCTCGGCTGATCCAACCCGCCGATCAGGTGCAGCAGGGTCGATTTTCCACTTCCCGAGGGCCCCATGATGGCCACAAACTCGCCCTCTTCGACCACAAAATCGACCCCCGCCAACGCCTGGACCGGATGCTTACCCAAGATGTATTTCTTCTTCAGATCCCTGGCTACCAATACCGCCATCTTACCTCCTCGTAAAGAAAAGAGATGTGTCTAATTTTAATCTAGCTCGGCGAAATCTTCCCGGCTCACCGGTTGGATGGTTGGCAAGGCTTCTTGGTAAAGATGGATTTCCCCTTTAAATCCATCTACTGTCACTGTGCAGCCATCTTCGAGCTGTAGCACTCCGTTCACTGAGACAACTGCTGGAATGCCATATTCGCGTGCAATGATCGAACTATGCGACAATATCCCGCCTGACTCAGCCAGCACAGCCCCAGCCATGGCAAATAGTGGCGTCCAGCCGGCATCGGAATAGGGGATCACCAGCACATCACCTTGCGCCAGCTTGTGGAAGTCCTGAATCCCCTGGACGATCCGTACCGGGCCAGTGTAATAACCGC
>CAZAGA010000170.1:1798-7036 GCA_964484335.1 uncultured Anaerolineaceae bacterium | reverse complement strand
CGGCAGAGGCTGAAACCGTACAGACGGCGACGATTACCAAAGGCTCTCTAGCTTCTACCCTGAGCGCCTCGGGCAATACGCGCTCTGGTCAGGATGCTACCATCGCCTGGCAGACTTCCGGCACCGTCGAACAGGTGACCCTCCAGCCAGGTGACCGGGTGGAGATGGATCAGGTGCTGGCAACACTGGACCCGAGCAGCCTGTCTACCGAGCTGATCAACGCTCGGGAGAGCCTGGCTGATGCTCAGCAAGCCCTGGAAGACCTGCTCAATTCCAGGCTCCAGCAGGCCAAGGCGCTCCAGGCAGTTGAGGACGCCCAACTGGCTTTGAATACCTTAAAAGCTACGGCAAACGAGCAAAGCAGCCAGGCCCAACTTGCCCTGGCGAATGCTGAAGACGCCCTAACCGACGCGCAGAAAAATCGCCAAAAGATGGATTACCCCCATTCGAGCGACCAACTGGTGATCGAAAAAGCCGAGACCAGCTACCTGTTGGCGAAAAAGGCCTATAACGAAGCGCTCAAAGAATACAACAAATACGTTGACAAGCCGCTCACCCGGCCGGAGCGGGTCCAGGCACTTAACCGGCTGGTGGCGGCCAAGCAGGCTATGAATACCGCCCTGGCGACCTGGAACTGGTACCTGATGGGGTATTCAGCGACGGAGATTGCCCAGGCGGATGCCGAGTTGGCGGTGGCGCAGGCCAACCTGGAAAAAGCCCAGGCGGATTATGACAGCCTGAAGACCGGCGCCAGCCAGGCCGAGATTGCCCTGGCCGAGGCTACCCTGGCCGATGCTCAACGTGAGTGGGAGCGAGTCAAAGATGGACCAAGCCAGGCTGAGCTCGATGCCGCCCAGGCGGCGGTCGATAACGCCCAGGCAATCCTGGATCGGGACAGCCTGCTGGCACCGTTTGCCGGGACGATCACTGAGGTGGAGATTAAGGCGGGCGACATCGTTAGCGCTGGGGATCCGGCATTCCGGATTGATGACCTGGACTCGCTTTATGTTGACTTGCAAATCTCCGAGGTGGATTTGGCCAGCCTTCAGGTCGGGCAGAAAGCTACCCTGGAGTTCGACGCCATCGCCGACCAGACCTACAATGGCGAAGTGACCGAAATCGGGATGATCGGCAGCGTTTCGCAGGGTGTGGTTAACTACCCGGTGACGGTAAGGATCACGGATGCCGATGGCAGCATTCGTCCCGGGATGACCGCTACCGTGAACATCATCACTGCTGAGGCCAATGATGTCCTGATGGTTCCGAACAAAGCGATTAAAACCAGCGGGGGCCAGCAATCGGTAGTGGTATTGTTCGAAGGCCAGCAAATTAGCGTCCCAGTAACGGTTGGCCTGGTGGGCGATTCTTACAGCGAGATTGTTAGCACCCAACTGCGTGAAGGCGATGTCCTGGTGTTGAATGGCGCCAGCTCAACCAGCACCACGGCTGGCAATAATACGACGGAGCGCCAGTTCATTGGCCCGATGGGCGATTTTGGCGGCGGCCAACCCCCGGCAGGAATGCCCTAATCCTGACCGGCAAAATCTAAGAATCAGTAAATGGAGCTACGATGCGAAAAATTCTTATAATCGTTGGAATCGTGATCCTGGCAGTTGCCGCTGCGGCAGGTGGTTTTTACGGCGGCGTGCAGTATCAGAGCGGTAAAGTTGACCAGGCTCAAGCAAATTTTGAGCGGGCGCGCGGCGGATTTCCCACTGGGCAGGCGCCCAGCGGGATGGATAATTTTCCTGGCGGGGTTGGCCCGGCTGGTGGGCAGGCTTTTGGCATGCGCGGCGGGATCTCCGGCCAAATTAAGTCGATCGATGGGAATACCCTGACGATCAGCACCGCCGAAGACGTCACCATCGTCAACCTGTCGGATGCCACCCGTATCCAGGAGACCCGTGTGGTGGAGCTTTCACTGAGCGACTTGCAGCCGGGCGTGCGGGTGATGGTCAGCGGTGATAAAGATGAAAATGGCGTCGTTTCGGCGACCCAAATCATGATCGTCGCCAACAACCTGCCTGGCGAATCTCCTTACCCGGCGCCGGGCGGAACGGAGCCCTAAGATGATTGAGGTCCAGGATATTACCAAGATTTACCGCCTGGGCAGTGTGGAAGTTCCGGCGCTCCAGGGAGTTTCTTTCCGAATTGAGCGTGGCGAAGTCGTGGCGATCATGGGCCAGTCTGGTTCGGGTAAAAGCACCCTGATGAACATCCTGGGTTGTCTCGACCTGCCGACCAGCGGCCAGTATCTCCTGGATGATAGGAATATCGCAGGGCTGAGCGAAGATGAACTGGCGACAACCCGCAACCGGAAAATTGGTTTCATTTTCCAGCAGTTTAATTTGCTGCCGCGCATTACGGTGCGGCGCAATACCGAGCTTCCGCTGACCTACAACGGTAACAAAAGCGAGAAAGAAATTCACCAGCGTTCAGCGGCCATCTTGGAAGCAGTCGGCCTGGCGGATCGCATGAATCATCGCCCGACCGAGCTTTCCGGCGGCCAGCAGCAGCGGGTGGCGATCGCCCGGGCATTGATCAATGATCCCGATTTGATCCTGGCCGATGAGCCAACCGGCAATCTCGACTCGCATACCGGGGCGGATATCATGAGCCTGTTGCTCGGGCTGAATCGCGAGCGCGGCATGACTCTGGTGTTGGTGACCCATGACGCGAACATCGCCGCCCAGGCTCAGCGGGTGATCCGCCTGCGGGATGGCTTGGTCATTAACTGCGCCGAGAATTAGCAATTACAGGGATAGCGATGAAAATCTATCGACTCTTGGGCGATGCACTTGAAAACCTGAGCGCCAATAAGCTGCGCTCAATGCTGACCGTGTTGGGGATTGTGATCGGCGTGGCCGCGGTGATTGCCATGCTGGCAATCGGGCGCGGCGCAGAAGCCTCGATCACCTCTCGAATCGAGAGCATGGGTACTAACTTGATCTATGTCAGCCCAGGTAGCAGCAGCCAGGGTGGGGTGAGCAGCGGAGCCGGCTCGGCAGCCACCCTGACCCTGGATGACGCCGAGGCGCTGGCCGGCCTGGCAGATGTCGCGGCGGTTTCGCCAGTTACCCAAAACATGGTCCAGGTCAGCTACTCCAGCGCCAACACCCGCACAATCTTGATGGGTGTGACCGCTGGCTACGAGATCGTCAGCTCGCTGGCTCTGGAAGATGGCGAGTTCATCGGCGACACACACCAGAACAATCGCTCGCTGGTGGTGGTGCTGGGCAATTCGGTGGCCCAAGACCTGTTTGGCAGCACCGGCGGGGTGGTGGGTCAGAAAGTACGTTTGAACGGCCAAACGTATAAGGTGATTGGCGTGCTGGCCAGCAAAGGCTCGACTGGTTTCATGAACCAGGATGACCAGGTTTTCATCCCGCTTTCGACTGCCCTTAACCGGCTGGTCGGTGGCGGGCGCTTCCGCGGCTCGAGTGTGATCAGCCAGATTGTGGTTAAGGCCAATGACGCGAAGGTGGTTGACCAGGTGGTTAACGATGCCACGCTGCTCTTGCGCGAACGCCACGGAACGGTGGAAGGCGCCGACGATTTCACCGTCACCAGCCAGGAAGCCACCCTGGACGCGGCTACTGAGGTTTCCGATACCTTGACCCTGTTCCTGGGGGGGATTGCCAGCATCTCGTTGGCAGTGGGTGGGATCGGGATTATGAACATCATGCTGACCACGGTCACCGAACGGACGCACGAAATAGGGCTGCGCAAGGCGATCGGTGCCAAGCGGCAGGACATTCTGCTCCAGTTCCTGGTCGAGTCGATGGTGCTCAGCTTGCTGGGGGGGCTGATCGGAGCGGCCCTGGGTTGGGGGGCGGCCCAGTTGATGGGCCAGATCCAGCTCAGTGGCAGCACGATCACCCCGCTGGTGGACCTGGGCAGCGTGCTGCTGGCGACGATTTTCTCGATTGGCGTTGGGCTGTTCTTTGGAATCTACCCGGCTACCCGGGCGGCTCGACTGCAGCCGGTTGAAGCGCTGCGTTACGAATAAATAGTATGGTTAGAAAACCTGCTCGGCGAGCAGGTTTTCTAACAAAGCTAAAGCCTGCTCGGCGGCTTGCTCCTTGACCTGTAGCCTATCCCCTTGGAAATGAAACTTCCAGGCCTGCTCGCATCTGGGCAGGCTCAGCCCGATCCAGACCAGGCCGACCGGCTTGGTGGGCGTCCCGCCGCCCGGCCCGGCAATCCCGCTCACAGACAGGCCGGCCTCGGCTGCCAGCGCAGTGCGCACGCCGCGCGCCATTTCCAATACGGTTTCCCGGCTGACCGCCTCAAACTGTTCTAGGGTTGTGGGCCTTACGGCCAACAGCCCCATTTTGAGTTCATTGGCGTAAGCGATCACCCCGCCCAGGTAGTAATCCGAGGATCCGGGCACGTTGGTCAGGCGGTGACCGATCAGCCCGCCGGTGCACGATTCGGCGGTCGCCAGCCGCCAGCCCAGCCGGCGGAGCAGCTTGCCGATCCGGAATTCAGGGGTGGTGTTTTCCATAGCAGTATTATAAGATCAAAAGTCGTCTGGGCATCGGCCGAGTGACTTTTTGATCTTGATATTTGATAAAATATCCCTGCGATGCAGCCATCTGAGCACCTCGAATCGGTTTTGAACAGCTTGCCTGGCAAGCCTGGCGTGTATTTAATGAAGGATACTGCCGGGCGGGTGATTTATGTCGGCAAGGCGATTAACCTGCGCAACCGGGTGCGTTCCTACTTTCACGGCTCGCAAACCCACCCGCGCACGCTCAAGCTGGTGCACAATATCGTCGACATCGAATGGATCGTGGTTGGCTCGGAGCTCGAAGCCTTGATCCTGGAGATGAACCTGATCAAGAAGCATCGACCGCATTTCAATGTGCGCTTGAAGGACGATAAGCGCTATCCATACATCAAGGTGCACTGGGCGGATGCCTTCCCGAAGGTTACCGTCACCCGCCAGATGGTCCAGGATGGCTCGCGTTACTTCGGCCCTTACACCAGCGTCTGGGCGGTGCACCAAACCCTGGACGTGCTGCGCCGGATTTTCCCCTACCTGACCTGCGACCGTGAGATCACCGGCCAGGATGAGCGGGCTTGCCTGTACTACGACATCAAACTGTGCTCGGCGCCGTGCATCGGCGCGGTGGATCAGGCCAGTTATCGCCAGATGATCGACGACCTGAGCCAGTTTCTGCAAGGCCGCACCGAGACCATCGTCGGCCGCCTGCAATCCGAAATGGAGCAGGC
>CAZAGA010000170.1:0-1698 GCA_964484335.1 uncultured Anaerolineaceae bacterium | reverse complement strand
GAATTCTTGAAACAGTTTTATGACCAGGCGCCGGTGGTGCCGCCGCAGGTCTTGCTGCCGGAGGAAGTGGAAGAAGCCAACATTATCCGCCAGTGGTTGCAGCAGAAGAGCGCCAGCGGGATGGTCGAAATCCTGGTGCCGCGCCAGGGTATCCAGCAGGAGCTGATCCAAATGGCGGCCGAAAACGCCGCGGAGACTCTGCGCAGCTTGCAAGCGCAGTGGGAAACCGACCGCGTCCGCCAGGAACAGGCGCTCAGCGAGCTGCGCGAGGCGCTTGGGCTGCAGAGCCTGCTCAACCGGATCGAATGTTACGATATTTCGAACACCCAGGGCACGGCTACGGTAGCCAGTATGGTGGTCTTTGAACAGGGCGTGCCGAAGAAGAGCCTCTACCGGCGCTTCAACATCCGCACCGTACAAGGGCCGGACGATTTTGCCAGCATGGAAGAAGCGCTCACTCGCCGTTTCAATCGCTGGAAAAGCGTCCAGGAGGCCGGCGAGACGCCGGGCAAGAAAGTAGACCCGGCTTTTGCCCTGCTGCCTGATTTGCTGATGGTCGATGGCGGCAAAGGCCAGCTCAGCCGGGCGGTCGGCGTGCTGGAGAAATTTGGCCTGTTGGAGGTGGTGCCGGTGGTCAGCCTGGCCAAGCAGAACGAGGAGTTGTTCCTGCCAGGGCGGTCTGAAGGGCTGCTGTTGCCGCGCCACTCGCAGGGCTTCTACCTGATCCAGCGCATCCGTGATGAAGCACACCGCTCGGCGATCACTGCCCATCGCAACCGGCGCGCCCAGGCCAGTGTGGTTTCTCGGTTAGATTCAGTGCCGGGGATCGGGCCGGCTCGTCGCAAGCTGTTGCTGACCCGCTTCGGATCGCTGGAAGACATCCACCAGGCGACGATTGAGGAGCTGACCGCTATCCCGGGGATCACCGCAGCCCTGGCACAAGCGCTAAAAGATCACCTGGATTAATGATATGATTAGGCTTGAAAACTGTAACCTACTCACGAAGGAATAGTAAGAGAATTATGGCCGGTAAGAACAATTCCCGCAAAACCACCCGCAGCAGTGAAGAGAAGAGCATCCGCCTGCAGCGGATCGTCTTCGTCGCCTTCAGCATCATCATCGTCTTGACGATGGTGCTGGGCTTGATGACGAATTGATTTATCCTGGAAATAAAGAACCTGGCCCTGCCAGGTTCTTTATTTCCAGGATTCGTTACGCTGAGAGCTGCTCCAGCTTCAGGCTTAACTCTCGCCATTGAATTTTCGATACGCCCATTTTTTGGCGGATCTTGGTCTGGTCAACTCCGGACTGCCAGTCCACCAGGGCACAGGTCCAACGGCACATATCGAAAGACAGGTGCTTGGTCAACCCGGCTTCTTCGCCCAGGTCTTCGAGGAGATATTCCAGGCGGCGCGGCGACCAGGGAAACAGCCGCTCGCTCAGATCATACTGGCTTTGATATTCCTGAAACGCCGCCACCCAACTGGCCGGCAGGTCAATTTTTCGTTCCTTGTAGCGGTTCTGTGGGCTGGCATAGCGGACGAACAAGAGCGGGCCGTTGGGGGCCTGCAGGTCGAGATGGTTGGGGGCCAGCGCCAGGCATTCGCCCTTCTTGATCCCGGTCGCCAGGAGCAGCGCCAACAGGGCATAGGGGCGGGCATCCGGACGGGCAGCCCGGCGGTGGGCCTCGGCGGCTGC
>CAZAGA010000169.1:0-7044 GCA_964484335.1 uncultured Anaerolineaceae bacterium | reverse complement strand
CCGGGCAGACCAGTCCCTGGATGTTGGGGGTATCTTCCATGCTGTTATCCGGTTCTTAACGGGAGTAGCGAAAGTAAGCGGCGCAGGCGCCTTCCGAGGAGACCATCGTCGCGCCAAGCGGGTGCTCTGGCGTGCACTGCACCCCAAAGGCCGGGCACTCGGACGGTTTCTTCAAGCCCTGCAGGATCAAGCCAGAGATACACAATGGTGATTCGGACGGTTGGATATGGTTGACCTCGAAGCGCTGCTCGGCGTCGAAGGCTGCGAATTCCGGGCGCAGCCGCCAGCCGCTGGCTGGGATCATCCCGATCCCGCGCCACTTTCGATCGCAGACCTCAAAAACCTGCGCAATCGTGCGCTGGGCGGCCAGGTTGCCGGCCTGGGTGACGGTGCGAGCATAGGCGTTCTCCACCTCGTAGCGCTCACTCTCGAGCTGGCGCACCGACAACAGGATGCCTTGCAGGATGTCGGCTGGCTCAAAGCCGGTGACGACGATCGGGATGCGGTATTGTTCGGCGATCGGCGGGTATTCCCAGTAGCCCATCACCGCGCAGACGTGCCCGGCGGCCAGGAAGGCCTGGACCCGGTTGGAGGGCGAGCCCAGGATGGCGTGCATGGCGGGCGGCACGCAGACCTGCGAAACCAGCACACTGAAGTTTTTGATGCCCAAGGCCTGGGCTTGCAGCACACTCATCACATTGGCCGGGGCGGTGGTTTCGAAACCGATGGCGAAGAAGACAATCTGTTTCTCGGGATTTTGCTGGGCGATTTTCAGCGCGTCGAGCGGCGAATAGACCACCCGCACATCGCCGCCAGCCGCCCGCACTGAGAACAAGTCGCGCCCCGAGCCGGGCACGCGCAGCATATCCCCATAGGATGTGAAGATTACTCCAGGCTGGCTGGCAATTGCCAGGGCTTTGTCGATCAGCTCCAACGAGGTCACACAGACCGGGCAGCCTGGCCCATGAACCAGCTCGATCTCGGGCGGCAAGAGCTGGTCGAGCCCATAGCGCAGAATGGCATGGGTTTGGCCGCCGCAGATTTCCATGATCACCCACGGCCGGGTGACGCTACGCCGGATTTCGGCCGCCAGTCCCTCGACCAGTTGGGCGTCACGGTATTCGGCCTGGTGTTTCATCTCAGGCGTTCTCCGGCTGGCTGGCGCTGGCCGGGTCGGGGCCGAGCTCGGCTTCGAAATCGGCAATCTGGCGGAACAGCTCGAGCGTCTCAAGCGCTTCATCCTCGCTGATCAGGTGCAGGGCGAATCCAACGTGGATGACGGTGTAATCGCCGACCTTGGCTTCGGGTACGTAAGCCAGGCAGGCTTCCCGCAGCACGCCATCAAAGTCGATCCGGCCCATTTTGAGGCCGTCGGTTTCGTAAATATTGATAATTTTTCCGGGAATGGCAAGGCACATAATCTGGGTTCTCCATTAAGATCGATAATAGGCGGCGGCGATGGCGGCCTGGCCGAGGGCGATCCCGCCGTCGTTGGTGGGGACCAGGCGGTGGGTCAGCGGCTCGAGGCCGGCCTGACGCAGCAGGGTGCAAGTTTTCACCAGTAGAGTACTATTTTGCCAGACTCCACCGCTCAAGGCAACCTGGCGCAGGCCAGTGGTTTGGTGGATGGCCAGGCAGGCCTGGCGGGTCAGGCTGGCGATGGAATTGTGGAAGCGAGCGGCGATGACCGGTGCGCTGATTTGCGCATAGGCATCAGCGATAACGGCTGAGAGTAAGCCGGAGAGGGCAATCGTCCGCTGGCCGTGGGGGTCGAGCTGAATTTCGAACGGGTAGGCGCCGGTTTCGTCCGGGTCGACCAGCGCTTCCAGCTCGATGGCGGCTTGGGCTTCGTAGTTAACTTGCTGGCGCACACCAGCCAGGGCGGCGACGGCATCAAACAGGCGACCCATGCTGGAGGTGAGTGGGGTATTGATCTTCAGGTCGAGGATGCGGCGCAGGGCGTGGCGGTCGCTGCTGCACAGGGCGTCGTTGCACGGCAGGAGCGGATCCCAATCCAGACCGGCCTGGTACAGGTAAGCCAGGGCAATCCTGGCAGGATTGCGTGTAGCCATATCCCCACCTGGTAAGGGCATATATTCCAAATGCACCCAGCGCTGAAAGCCGGTATAACCAGCCACCAGGAATTCGCCACCCCAGATCGCGCCATCCGTGCCGTAGCCGGTGCCATCGAAAGCCACGCCAATCACCTGGGCGTCGATAGGCAGGGCGTGCTCGGCCATCAGGGAGGCGATATGGGCGTGGTGATGCTGGATGCCCAGGGATGGCAGGTTTTCGCGCTCGGCGCGTTCCAGGGCGTAGCGCGTCGCCAGATAGTTGGGGTGCAGATCGTAGGCCAGGGCGACGGGTTGGACACGGAACAGGCGCTGGTAGTGCTCGATTCCGCGTTCGAAGGCGCTGAGCGTCTCGTAATTTTCCAGGTCGCCAATATGGTGGCTGAGAAAGGCGTATTCCTGGTTGGTCAGGCAGAAGGTATTCTTCAGCTCGCCGCCGGTCGCCAGGAGCGGGGTACTCTCCCAAGGCAGGCGCAGCGGCGCTGGGGCGTAGCCGCGCGCCCGGCGCAGCGGATAGGGCTGGTCGGTATCCGGGTTGAGCCGCAGGACAGAATCGTCGCAACGGATGTGGATCGGGCGGTCGTGCATTAGCCAGGCGTCGGCCAGCCCGGCTAATCCCTGGCGGGCCTGCTCGTTATCGGTCACGATCGGCTCTTCGCTCAGGTTACCTGAAGTCATCACCAGTGCCGCGAGCGGCTCGACTTCGCCCAAGCGGGTAAATAGCAGCAGGTGCAGGGGTGTGTAGGGCAGCATCACCCCGAGGGTGTGCTGGGCTGGGCTGACCGCTTCGGCCAGGCTGGAGCCGGGCCGGCGGGCCAGGATGACTACCGGGTGAGACGGCGAGCTGAGTAACTTGCGCCCGGCCTTGTCCAGCTTGCAGTGCCGCTCGACCATCTCCAGGTCAGCCAGCATCACTGCAAACGGCTTATCGACCCGCAACTTGCGCCGGCGCAACTCGGCAACCGCTTGTGGATTGGCCGCGTCGCAGGCCAGGTGAAATCCGCCCAGGCCTTTAATCGCCAGGATCTTGCCCTCACGCAAAAATTTTTGGGTGGCTTCCAGGGCGGGCTGGTCGCGTTCCAGGGTGTGGAATTCACCTTCCGGACCACGCACTTCCAGCCAGACTTGCGGGCCGCACTCCGGGCAGGCCACCGGCTGGGCATGGAAGCGCCGGTCGAGCGGGTCAGCGTATTCTGCCGCACAGGCCGGGCAGAGTGGGAAGCCGCTCATGCTGGTCAGCGGCCGGTCGTAGGGGAGGTCACGGATTATGGTGAAGCGCGGTCCGCAATTGGTGCAGTTGATGAAAGGATAATGATAGCGCCGGTCCGCCGGGTCGAATAGCTCGCGCTGGCAATCACTGCAGAGGGCGATATCGGCTGGGATCGGTTGGAAGGCTGCCGCGATCGCCTGGGAATGGATGATTTCAAAATTGGAAAAGCCGTTCGGCGGGCACTCTTCGACCCGGAGAGTGTCGATTTGGGCCAGGGGCGGGGTCTCGCTGCGCAGCGCTTGCAGGAAAGCCTCGATCGCGCCGTGCTCGCCATCCACCTGGAGTTCCACTCCGGCCGAGGTATTTTTCACCCAGCCGGTCAGGCCATAGCGTTTTGCCAGGCTATACACAAACGGGCGAAAGCCCACTCCCTGGACAATGCCGCCGATGTGTACCTGGGCGCCGCGGGTTTCGCTCATTTGGCTTACCTGGAGCCAGCCTAGCGGGCTCCCGCCGTTTGGCGGTAGGACCGCACCGAGTCGACCAACCAGTCCAGCCAGGCTTGCAGCCCTTCTTCCGTCCGACAGGAGAGCGGAAAGCTGAGCAAGCCGGGGTTCAGGGCGGTCGCCCCACGCTGGAAATATTCCATCCGAAAAGGCACATAGGGCAGCAAGTCGAGCTTGTTCAGCACCAGCACATCCACTCCCTGGTAAGAGCCTGGGTATTTGTAGGGTTTGTCGTCGCCTTCTGGGATGGAGGCTACCAGGACATTGCGGTGTACGCCAAGCTGAAAGCTGATCGGGCAGACCAGGTTGCCGACGTTTTCGACAATCAGCAGGTCGAGCGCTGCCAGGTCGAGCTGGTTGAGCGCGTTGCTCAGCATGACTGCATCCAGGTGACACTCGCCGCCGGTGTTGATCTGCACCGCCGTCGCTCCCGCCGCGGCCGCCCGGTCGGCGTCCAGGCTGGTGGCGATATCGCCATCTACCACGCCCAGGCGCAAAACTCCGGATAAAGCCTGGACGGTACGTTCGATCAGGCTGGTCTTCCCTGCCCCAGGTGAGGCCATCAGGTTAATTGCAAACAGCCCGGCCTGGTCCAGTCGTTGGCGGTTTTCGGCTGCCAGCCGGTCGTTGGCGCTGAGAATATTTTCTACCACGGTCACACGGGTCTGGTTCATCGGCTACCTTTAAGTTTCAATATCAATCGACTCAACAAAAAATTCCCGCCCGGCGCTAACCACTACCCGGGTGCTGTGACAGTTGGGGCAGTCGTAGCTGTCTTCCGGTGGCTGGAAGGCGGCCTGGCAATCCTGGCAGCGTATTTCGGCCGGGATCCGGCGGAAGTGCAACCGGGCGCCTTCAGCCAGGCTATCTTTGGCAACAATGTCCCAGTAGAACTGGACCGAATCGTCGACTATACTGGCCAGCTCGCCGATCACCAGGTAAATCTCGTTCACCCGGCGAGCGCCGGCTTGTTCAGCGTGGCGTACGACGATGTCGCGCACGCTTTCGGTTACCGGAAGCTCATGCATACTGGGGTTTACTCGTCCTCGTCGCCTGGGCTGGCAGCCAGCTTGGCGTGTGGTAAGATCGCCCAGACCAACCCGGTCATTAAAATCGCCGAGCTGATGCACCAGATACAAGTCGCCCCGATCACAAATGGCTCGAGGAAGGTCAGATAGATCGAGAACAGCAGCCCGAAAATGGAGAGGGCGAACAGCGCCAACCAGGCCAGGCGGCGGTTGGCCTCGGAGAGGCGGAATTGGACCAGCCACAGGCCGAGGATGGCAATATAACCAATCAGGCCCAGCAGGCCGACCGGTAGAAAGCCAAACAGGGTGGCATAAGGGCTTTTCTGGACCGAGTTGCAGTCGCCGACCGGTCCACAGATCGCGGTCGCCTGGGTGGTCTCGACGAAGGTCAGGTAGATCGCTACACCCATCCCGATTATCGAAAGCAGCGGGATGACCCAGGCTGGCCAGAAACGGGCTTCCTGCGCGTCGCTCATCACAAACGAGTAACCGACCGCGACCAGGCTGATCACCATCCCGATCAGCACCGCCACTGCCAGTGAGTTGCCAAGCGGGTCAACCAGGAAGCGCTGGATCATGCGCTGTACACCGCTGGCGGTTCCGGTGTCGGTTTCAGCCGGGGCGGCCTTTTCTAGCCCCCGGACGAACGGCTCGAGGCCGGGTAAGTCTGGCCAGGCAATGCCGTTCGCCAGGTTATTTTCGATGATACCAGGGAAGCGCTCGGGGATTTCGACCGAGCCAACCAGGTACTCTTGTCCGACCACCAGGGTGGGAACGCCCAGGCGCGCATCTGGCACGTTGAAGCGCGCAACGGTCACCTGGTAAAGCTGTTGACCGGCTGGTTCGGCGACATTGATCCGAGCGATGATCAACTGTTCGCCATAACGCGCCTGGAGCGGTGGCAGGTCCTGTTGGATTACTTTTTCACAGTGGCCGCAGGTCGGGGAATAAAACAGTACGGCGCGCACGATCGGAACCGGAGCGGCCTTGGCGGTGGGGGTGCTCGCGCCAAAAAGACCGATCAGTAGGACAACGAACAAAATTGTGGAGATCAGTTTGTTGGTCACCGGGCCAAGCCTCTTAACCGGAAGGTTTTTTGTCGTTGGTATCGTCTTGTGGTGCTTTTTTTTCTTCTTCTTCGCCTTCGCGTAGCCCGGCTTTAAATTCGCGAATCCCGCTGCCCATTTCGCGGCCAATCTTACTTAATCGGCCGACGCCAAAAAGCAAAATAACGATTAGCAGGATGGCCCCAATTTCAAGCGGTCCTAAGTTCATCTCAGCGCTCCTTTTTAGTCCAAAACGTTCCATTCACGGAAAAGAATTATACTACGGTAAAATTATCCCCATCTTAAGGATGGTTAAGTCAACAAGCATGCAAACGCTAACGATACTTGGCGGTGGGCTGGCTGGGGCGGAGGCCGCCTGGCAAGCTGCCCGGCGCGGCGTGCCGGTCCGGCTATTCGAGATGCGCCCGGCGCACAACACCGGCGCCCACCTGGGCGGCGATTTGGCCGAGCTGGTTTGTTCCAATTCACTCGGCTCGGACCTGCTTGACCGCGCCCCTGGCCTGCTGAAGGCTGAGCTGTCCAGGCTTGGTTCATTACTAATCGACTGCGCCCGCCAGACTGCTACCCCAGCGGGGCGGGCGTTGGCGGTGGACCGGGAGGCTTTTTCGGCGCGCGTCACCACCCTGGTCGGCCGGCATCCCCTGATCCAGGTGGTGCGGGCAGAAGTCCAGGCGATACCGGACGGGCCGCTGGTGATAGCTACAGGTCCCTTGACCTCACCGGCTCTATCCAAGGCGATCGGCGCTCTACTCGGCAGTCCCCACCTGTACTTTTATGACGCTATCGCCCCGTTGGTCCTGGCTGAGACGATCGACTGGGAGATCGTTTACCGGGCCTCGCGCTACGGCGTGGTTGGCGAGCCGCAGGGCGATTATCTGAACTGCCCGTTCGACGCTGACCAGTACGCTCGTTTCGTCACAGCACTGGCCCAGGCCGAGCGCCGTCCCTTGCAGGCTTTCGAATCGGCGGTTGAGCGCGGCGTGCAAGCCGGGGAGGGGATATATTTCGAAGCCTGCCTGCCGGTGGAAATCCTGGCTCGCCGCGCTCCCAAGACGCTGGCCTTTGGGCCAATGCGCCCGGTCGGATTGATCGACCCGCGCAGCGGGCGCTGGCCGCATGCCGTGGTCCAGCTCCGCCAGGACAACCTGGCGGGCAGCCTGT
>CAZAGA010000168.1:1515-7137 GCA_964484335.1 uncultured Anaerolineaceae bacterium | reverse complement strand
GGCGGTGTGAAGTTCACCTCCTTCTATGCGTGTAACTCGATTTGCACTCCCTCCCGCTTTGGCTTGCTCACCGGCCGCTACCCCGACCGCGCCGGACTGGGTTGGTTGCTCCTGCCGCAACGCAATGCCAGGTTCAACTTGCGCAATTTCGTTCGGAACACACGCTATGCAGTCGGCTGGGAGCTCTATAAAATTCTCTCCCGGATTGGCTTGATGGATTATGATCGGGTTCCTGCAGTAAAAGGAATCCCTGCCAAAGAAATCACCATTGCAAAAGCGCTCAAATCTGCCGGCTATCACACCGGCATGGTCGGGAAGTGGCATCTCGGCGAGTATACCCATTTTCCCGAGTACAACCCCGTCCATTATGGGTTTGACTTTTACTTTGGTGTTCCCCACAGCAATGACATGGTGGATTTTGCGTTGTACCGCAACACCGAATGCCTTTCACCCGAATTTACGGATTTTGCTGCCCTCACCAGCTTGTATACCCGCGAGGCCATTCAATTCATTGAGCAGTCCGGAGACAAGCCGTTCTTCCTCTACTTCGCCCACACCTACCCCCACCAGCCATTTTACGCTTCCAAGAATTTTAAAGGCAAATCCAAAGCCGGACGCTATGGCGACACCATCGAAGAAATTGATTGGAGCGTTGGTGAATTGGTGCGCGTCTTACATGACCGTGGGCTGCTCGATAACACCCTCATCGTTTTCACCAGCGACAATGGTCCTTGGTATAGCGGAAGTCCTGGAAAGCTGCGCGGGCGCAAAGGGCAGAGTTACGAGGGTGGCTTCCGCATCCCGATGATCGCCCACTGGCCTGCCAGAATCCCCGCCGGAACGGCCTGCAACGAACCCGCCATGAACATCGATTGGTTCCCGACCTGCCTTGCCCTCGCCGGTGTTGATCTCCCCACGGATCGCATCATTGATGGCAAGGACATCACGGGACTGCTGACCGGCACAGATAAGCAGACCCCCCATGACAGCTTTTACTTTTACCACAACCGCAGCCTGGAAGCGATTCGAGTCGGTAAGTGGAAATACATCCCGAAAATCAACACCCTGACCTGGCCGCTGCCCATGGATAAAAAATGGGAATCGGCCAGTATCGATCAACGACCCTGGTTATATGATGTTGTCGCCGACCCACAGGAAAGTTACAACCTCAAGGATGATCACCCCGATATCATCGAAGAAATGAAGCGAAAATTCCTTGCCTGGGAATTGCAGATGCAGGAAAATCCTGGTGGTTGGAAGAATATCGACCAACCATAAAGCAGGAAAATTCGGAGAAAACCATGACCCACCCAAAATTCACCCCCCAATGGACCAATACGCCTCCCCTGCCCGGCTCATACCGTTCGATTGTCAAAGAGGGGCGCCAGGATCAGATCAAGATACCGAGCTGGCAGTATTATGAACAGCTCAAGCGCGATCTCCAAATGGAGGATACCTGCTTCACCGAAAAGAAAGATGGCAACCAGCCTCTCCGGGATGTCCCCACGGCCAACCTCGATCCTCAAATCATCGCAGACATGATTGCCATCGTCGGTGCTGAGAATGTACAATGCGACGACTACAACCGTGTCAAATATAGTTACGGCAAACTCGCCGAGGAGATGGTTGCCCTGAAGCACGGAGTCTTGCATGAGATAACTGCAGCCGCAGTTCATCCTCGTGACAAGCAGGATGTGCACAAGATCGTCAAACTCTGCGATGAAAAGAAAGTCCCGATTTATGTCTATGGCGGCGGTTCTTCGTGTAATATGGGCTTTCGCCCGCAGAAGGAAGGCCTCACGCTTGTGCTTAGCACCCACTTGAACAAGGTGCTCGAGGTGAACGAGCTCAACCACACTTGCCGCGTCCAGGCTGGTTGCATGGGCCCCCAGCTCGAAGACGCCCTAAACCATGCCCCCGAACAATTTCACACCCTGCATCGCTTCACCAATGGACATTTCCCGCAGTCGTTCGAGCTTTCCAGCGTCGGCGGTTGGGTGCTCACCCTTGGCAGCGGCCAGGCTTCTACCTATTACGGCGAGCCTTACAACCTGGTTCTCTCCATGGAGGTGGTCACACCCGCAGGGATCATCAGCACCCATGATTACACCAGCACCGCCACTGGCCCCCGTGTCCTCGACATGCTCAAAGGCAGCGAGGGCGTGTTTGGCGTGCTCACCGAGCTCACCATTAAGATCTTCCGCTACATGCCCGAGAACCGCAAATACTTCGGTTATATGTTCAAGGATTGGGAGAGCGCCGTCAGCGCTGTGCGCGAGGTTTGCCAGGGGCAGTTTGGCCTTCCGGCTGTCTTTCGCCTCTCCGATGCCTACGAAACCGATCACGGTTTCCAGATGTACCCCCAGCCGCCGCTGGTCGAGAAGGCCCTCAACCTGTTGGGCTACAAAGCCAGGCAACGCTGTGTTTTGATGGGTACCGTAGAGGGTGAAAAAGATTTCACCAGGCTTGTCAAACGCAAGATCGCCAGGATTGCCCGCCAGCATGGCGCGCTCAGCATCGGCGGAGGTTTTGCGAAAAACTGGGAGAAAGACCGTTACGAGTCCTTTCTCATTGGCGAAGCCATTAGCGACTTCCCCATCATTATGGATACCGTTGAAACTTCAGTGAAATGGGACAATCTTCACCACATTCATGACGCCGTCCTCTCTTACGCCCACACCGTGCCGGGCACGCTTTGCATCAGCCACATGTCCCATTTCTACCCCTACGGCAGCAATCTCTATTTTATCTTCGGGGTCAAAGGCAGTGTTGAAGATTATGTGAACTACCGCACCGCCCTGGTCGATGCCATGGTCAAAGCCGGCGGTTCACCGAGCCACCATCATGGCGTTGGGCGTCTCATGCATCCGTGGATTGAAGGTTTCCTGGGCAAGAGCGAAATGGACGTGCTCCGTGCCCTCAAGCGCCATTTTGACCCGAACAACATCATGAACCCGGGTTTCCAGCTCGGTTTGGATGTGCCCGATGAACTCAAACGGTGAATCCTTATGAAACCCGCTCCCCACTCGGCCACTGACTTATTCCTTGTTTTTGATGCAGGGACTCAGTCCATTCGTTGTGCCCTCTTCGACACCGCCGGCGCAATGCTGGATATGCTCAAGTTACCCATTGAACCGTATTTCGTCCCCGCGCCCGGACTTTGCGAACAACACCCTGAAACCTTCTGGCAAAAATTCTGCCAGGCCAGCCAGGAATTGCTCTCTCGCAACCCGGCCCTGCGGGAACGTATCAAAGCGGTGACCCTCACTACCCAGCGCGGTGTCTATATCAATCTGGATCGGGATGGGAAGCCCCTCCGTCCGGCCATCCACTGGCTCGACCAGCGGTTGGCAGACCCCGCCAAGTTTGCGCCCTTCTGGCTGGAATTCGGCTTGAAAGCCATCCGGTTGTACGGCGTCGTCGATACCCTCAACCGTAAAGGCTTCTCCAACTGGATTCGTCAGCATCAGCCCGAGATCTGGCAGCAGACTTTCAAGTACGTCCTGCTTTCCGGTTACTTCCACTATCAACTCACCGGTGTCGTTGCCGAGTCGCGCGGTAGCAACTTCGGTTACCTCCCCATCAACCGCCGGGATTTCGGTTGGGCCGATAAGAACGATATCATCTGGTATCTCTTCCCGGTGGAAAAAGAAAAATTACCCCTCATCGTTGCCCAGGGTGAGATTATCGGAACGATCACTCAACAGGCCTCGCTCGAAACCGGCATTCCGGAAGGTATTCCCCTCGCCGCAGGCTCGTGCGACAAATCTTGCGAAGTACTCGGCAGCGGCACACTCACGCCCGACATTGGTTACCTCAGTTTTGGGACCTGCGCTACCGTTAACGCCGTCACCACCCAATCGGTTGACCTGCTTCCGTTTCTGCCGCCTTATCCGGGCGCCGTACCTGGCTCCTTTTGCACTGAAATCCCCCTTGACCGTGGCTTTTGGATGGTTAGCTGGTTTAAAGAGCAATTCGGTCAACCTGAAGTCCAACTGGCAGCCGCACGCGGCGTCACGCCCGAATCGCTCTTTGAAGAGATGATCCAGGATATCCCTCCCGGTTCGAATGGTCTCATTCTGCAGCCCTATTGGAGCCCCGACCGCGTCTACTGCGATGAGTACGGCAAAGGCGCGATCATCGGTTTCTCTGCTGGGCATACCCGCGCCCATCTCTACCGCGCCATTCTCGAGGGCATCATCTTTGCCTTGAAAGATGGCGCCAGGATCACCAACCGGAAATTGAAACGTCCCTTCACGAAATTGCGCGTCTCGGGTGGCGGTTCCCAAAGTCCCACGGTCCTGCAAATCACTGCCGATGTGTTCAACCTCCCGGTTGAAGTGCCCTCGGTCAACGAAACAGGCATGCTCGGCGCAGCGATGAATGCTGCAGTCGGCCTGGGTTACTACCCCGACTACGCCTCCGCCGTTGCTGGCATGACCCACATCCGCGCAACCATTCACCCCAACCCCCGCAACAGCGACCTGTACGATCACCTCTACAACCGCGTCTATCGCAGGATCTACCCGCAGCTCAAGCCGTTATATCAAGACCTGGCCTTGATCACCGAAAAGTTTCCCCACGCTCTGAAACTTCCCACCCCTTAGCCGATAAAGCCCTTGCCATGAATTCGCCGTTTTTTCGTCGCCCTGTCACCGAAGTGCTGGTCAAGCCAGGTGGCGCCAGCTGCAACCTGGCATGCGATTATTGCTTCTACCTGGATAAAGCCGGCCATTCCTCACCGCGCAGCACCTGCATGAGTGATGCAATTTTAGAAGCAATGATTCAGCAGTTGATGTCGCAGAATGTCGCCCAAATATCGATAGGCTGGCAAGGCGGCGAACCCACCTTGATGGGGTTGCCCTTCTATCGTAAAGCCGTGGAATTGATGGAGCGTTACGGGCGCGGCAAGCGTGTCGCCAATGGATTTCAGACCAATGGCGTCTTGATCGACCGTCAGTGGGCCCAATTCTTCCGCCACTACCACTTCCTGGTTGGGCTGTCTCTCGACGGACCCGAACACATTCACGACCACTATCGGCGCGCTCGCGGCGGGGGCGGCTCGTGGGGGAAAACCCTAGACGCTGCGCACCTCCTTCTAGATCATGGCGTGGAAGTCAATGTTTTGACCGTAATCAATGCTTACTCGGCCCGGTTCCCGGATGAGATTTACCAGTTTCACAAGTCCCATCGCCTCAACTTCATGCAGTTCATCCCTTGTCTCGAGACCGAAGGATCCCGGTTGGCTCACTTTTCGGTAAGTCCCGCAGGCTACGCGGCTTTCCTGGTCCGGTTGTTCGACCTCTGGCTTGCCGATTTTGTGAACGGCGCGCCGACTACCTCCATTCGCTGGTTCGAAGCCCTGCTCCTCAACTATGCCGGCTTTGCCCCCACCGAATGCTCCCTGCTCGAAAAGTGCGCCAACTACCTGGTCGTCGAATTCACCGGCGATGTCTTTCCTTGTGATTTTTATGTCCAACCCCGGCTGAAGTTGGGCAACCTGCTGGAAACCCCCTTGCCAACGCTATTCAACACCCGCCAGCAAGCCAACTTTGGGCGCCTCAAACAGGATCTTCCACCGCACTGTCGCAATTGTTCCTGGCGACAACGTTGTCGCGGCGG
>CAZAGA010000168.1:0-1415 GCA_964484335.1 uncultured Anaerolineaceae bacterium | reverse complement strand
CAGGGCTATTCCGTCGCTCTCGTCGATAAAGGCGATTTCGGCGCTGGCACCTCCTCAGCCACCTCGAAACTGATCCATGGCGGCTTGCGTTATCTGGCTAACTTTGAGTTTGGTTTGGTGCGCGAGTCCTTGAAAGAACGCAAGACCCTGGAAAACATCGCCCCAAACTTTGTCTACCCGCTCGCTTTTATTGTGCCCCTGCGTAAAACCGGTCTCCGGAAAAAAACCATTCTCGAACCCGGAATGATCATCTACGACCTGCTCTCTTATGATAAAGGACGGACCTGGGACAAGAGTAAACGCTTACCGTTGCACCGCCTGCTTGGGCGAGAGGAAGCTCTTGAACTGGAGCCGATTATCCACACGGATGACCTGACCGGCGCGATCCTCTACTACGACTGCGCCAACTTCAACCCTGAACGCCTCACCCTTGCCTTCGTGAAATCCGCTGTCAAATATGGCGCCCACGTGGCGAACTATGCCCGGGTGGAGGATTTCGTCCGCGCCGGCAACTGCTGTACCGGTGTCATCGTTCGAGACCTGCTCACCAGCCAGGCTTGCACCCTCCACGGCAAACTAATAATTAATTGCGCCGGCCCGTGGGCCGATATCTTGCTCAACATCGCCCGTGGCGCCGACGTCCCCCAGCACATCCACCGCTCGGAAGGTATTCACATCATCACCCGCAAGCTCACCAACGACCACATCGCCATTGGTGGGCTGACGCCGACCGGCCGGCCCTGTAATCTGATCCCCTGGCGCGGCCACACCCTCATCGGCACCACCGACCGTGAATACACTGGCGATCCCGATCACTATGGCCTGACCCGTGCGAAGATCGAAGAATACATCGCCGAAGTCAACGCCTCCTTCATAAATCCGCACCTGGTTAAATATTCAGATGTGGTCTACGCCTATGGCGGCCTGCGACCGCTTGTCGATGACCAGACCAAGGACGTTTACAAAACCTCTCGAAAGTATGAGATCTTCGATCATGAACCAGAAGGCTTGCCCGGGTTGATCACCGTCGAAGGCGGCAAATACACCACCAGCCGCAACCTGGCTGAGAAAGTCTTGCAAGCCGTCAACCAGAAATTTAACCGCCGGTCGAAGTCAATCTCCGCCCGCCAGCCGCTCGTCGGTTGTGAGATCCCTGACCTGGCCCGCTACCTGGATGAATCCAAATCGGCCAATCCAGATTTTCCGGCGCCCGCCTTGGATTACCTCGCCCGCCTCTACGGTACAGAACTAAAAAATGTCCTCGAAATCGCCCGCTGCGATGAAACCTTCCGGGTTGCATTGAACTCGGACGGCGAAATCCTTGCCCAGGTCTGCTATGCCATTCGCCATGAAATGGCGCGCACCCTCTCCGATATCCTCTTTCGTCGCACTGGCCTTGGCACGCTCGGCCATCC
>CAZAGA010000167.1:0-7141 GCA_964484335.1 uncultured Anaerolineaceae bacterium | reverse complement strand
CAGGTGGAGATGATCCAGCGCCTGCGGGCGGCTTCCCGGTATGAAGGCAGCGAAATCCTGGCTCAGCCTGGGGCGCCAACAGGCGAGCAGAATCTGGCTCAGTCGGTGAAAGATGCCCTGACACATTATTGGGGAGGACCGAAATTGACCCAAAGCCCGTTGCTGGAATTGGAAGTAGTCCAGCAGACTATGCGGGAGGGAGAAGAGACCCCCGCAAACGCTTTGCGAACAATCTTAAGGCGGGCGATTGACCAGACTCGCCCGGAAGGCGACCGGCGCTTCACGACCGATTGGTTGATGTATAACCTGCTGGAAATGAAATTCCTGGAAGGCCGAAAAGTGCGCGAAATTGCGATGCGGTTGGCTATGTCGGAAGCCGATCTGTATCGCAAGCAGCGAGTGGCGATCGAGGCGGTGGCCGGTGCGATCGTCGAAATGGAAAAACAGGCTCGAAAAGAACACGCCGGCCTGAAAAACGCCAAAGCCTGAAATAAAAGCATCAGCGAGGTGAACTTAATGGTGAAACAGCCCAATTATCGAGAAATGCATGTTGAACCGCCGCCGATGGATGAATCGTGGTGGGAGGCCGTGATGGCCGAAGATGAGGCTAAAAGCGGGTTGCCCGGGGGGCGCAATCACCAGCGCGTAAAAAGTGGGCGAAGCAACAATGAGCCGCCGGTGGTGGATTGGAGCCGGGCGCTGGAATTATATGAAAGCGACCAGGCGATCACGCTGCAGGTTACTAGCTACAACCGGGGAGGTTTGCTGGTCACCGGGGAAGGACTGCAGGGATTTGTACCCGTTTCGCACCTGGTGGAGGCCCCGCAAGATACCATTGAGAGCGATGAATGGTTGATGCACTACCTGGATCGGTCGCTGCGGCTGAAGGTGATCGAGTGCGATCCGGAGCGAGGCCGGGTGGTCTTTTCGGAGCGGGCAGCGCTGGCCGAGCCGGGGACGCGCAATTCGCTGTTGCAGTCGCTCGAGCGGGGGGATTGCGTGCAGGGAGTGGTGACGAACATTACCGATTTCGGGGTGTTTGTGGACCTGGGTGGGGTGGAAGGCCTGGTGCACGTTTCGGAGATCTCCTGGGGGCGCGTCCATCACCCAGCGGATGTGGTGCAAGTTGGCCAGCCGGTGCAGGTATATGTGATCCAGGTGGATCGCGAACGGGCACGGATTGCGCTGAGTCTGAAGCGGCTTCACCCAAATCCGTGGGAGACTGCCGAAGCGCGTTATTATCCAGGCCAGGTGACCGAGGCTGTGGTGACCAGCGTGGTGCCCTTTGGGGCGTTTGCGCGCCTGGAGGAAGGGCTTGATGGGTTGATCCACATTTCTGAGATCGACTGCTCGAGTGAGCACACGCATCCGGCGGATTTGTTGCAGGAAGGCCAAAAAATCCGTGTCCGAGTGCTGCATGTGGATGGATCCAGACAGCGCCTTGGATTGAGCTTACGAGTAAACGAAATTGAGTAAAAAAGACTTGGGGTGGGTTGCAGCATTTGGATTGGTAGGTGGCCTGCTGGGGGCGGGGCTGATCTACCTGATTGCCAGCCGGCCGCGCGGACAGGCTGTGCAACTGCGGCCGGCGCCCAGTCCCGCGCCGATCCAGGTATACGTGACCGGCGGGGTCAAGCAGCCGGGTGTGTATGCACTGCCACCAGAAAGCCGGGTGCAAGCGGCGATTGAGGCAGCCGGGGGTGCTGCGGTGGAGGCTGACCTGGCCTATGTGAACCTGGCGGCCCGGTTGCAGGATGGCGACCAGCTTTATATTCCGTTGAGCGCGCCGACCCTGGCGCCTGAGGCGGCGATTGAGGGGGGTAGTCGTGGGGCGGCACTGCCTGGCCTGGCTGCAACGGCGACGCCAATGGCCGGAATCCTTGAACCGACGGCAGCGGGCTTGATCAATATTAACACTGCCAACCAGGAACAATTGGAGAGCCTGCCTGGGATCGGGCCAAAAACAGCCGAAAAAATTATTACATATCGCAATGAGCATGGCCCTTTTCAAACCATTGAAGCCATAATGGATGTAAGTGGGATCGGGCCGATGACCTTCGAAGAAATTAAGTCCCTGATCACGGTGGGTCGACCGGCCGGGCCGAATTAAGGATATGCCTCGCCGCAGCCGCGTCACTCCTGGCACGAGCACGAGCGCCTTTGGATCCCCAGGGCGCGCCAGCCATGACGCCAGCACGTTTTATAACAGCCAGTTGTATGCCGGCCTGGCGCGCGACGTTCAGCCGATCGGGTTGGAAAATCCCTTGCCGCTCGAAAAATTGAATCGCATTACCTGCGCATCTGCTGAAAACCTGGCTGAGATTCCAGATAACAGTGTTCATTTGATGGTGACCTCGCCGCCGTATAATGTTGGCAAGGAATATGACCAGGACCTGACCCTTGATGCCTACCTGGAATTTCTCAAGCAGGTCTGGCGAGAAGTATACCGGGTGTTGGCGCCGGGTGGGCGAGCGTGCATCAATGTGGCGAACCTGGGGCGCAAGCCATATATTCCACTGAATGCCTACCTGAGCCTGATGATGCAAGAGGTAGGGTTCTTAATGCGCGGCGAGATTATCTGGAACAAAGCTGCCAGCGCAAGCCCATCCACGGCCTGGGGGAGCTGGCGCTCGGCTGCCAATCCAACCTTGCGGGATGTACATGAATACATCCTGGTCTTTTCGAAGGGAACTTTTCAGCGGGAGAAGACCAGGAACAAGACGTCCACCATCTCAAAAGATGATTTTCTTGAGTTAAGCAAGAGCGTCTGGTCCTTTCCGGCGGAATCGGCGCGCAAAATTGGCCATCCGGCGCCATTTCCGATCGAGCTGCCGCGGCGGTTAATCGAATTTTATACCTATGCCGGGGATATTGTTTTAGATCCTTTCATGGGAAGTGGGCAGACGGCCCTGGCAGCTTTGCAAACTGGCCGCAAGTACATTGGTTATGAAATCAACCCCCGCTATGCTGCGATGGCTGAGCAGCGCATTCGTGAATTTATGGAGGCGAAGATGGCTGAGAATCCGAGCGGAAGTTGGACAGCATGGCTGCCGACAGATATCCCGGCGGCGGTACGGGCAGCGATAGGGGCACAAGATGCAGCTGCTTTTCAATGCGCAATGGATGATCTGCCGCCAGAGCAAGCCAGGGAAGTACGCAGGCAATTGGAAGAGGCTGGAATTATTGGAACTGGCCCGGCTGGAGGATCGGATTTCGAGGCGTTATTACAGGAATTTGAGGTGTTAATCCAGGCGATTGCCGCTGCAACCGACGAGGATGAGTCGCAGCGCCGCCGGGTGTTGGAAACGCTGGAGAATCTGGAGCAGGCGGGATATCACTTGGAGCAGGCCGTCCGGCGGATGTGGGCTGGGGAGCGGGAGGTGGCCGCGTTGACGGAAGGGCTGGATCCGAATAGCGCCCGGCTGGTGGTGCATATCCTGGGGCGAATTGATCCCAGGGCGGCCGATTTGGAAAACCCAGTGAACATCATTACGATCCCAGAAGAAGTGCTTGCGGCAATCCAAGCCCAGGATGAGCAGGCCTTTAAGCTTGCAATGGACCGGTTGGAACCGGCCATGCGGCAGCGGGTGGCGGGGGAGCTTTCTCGGCTGCAGGCGCAGGCTGATGCGGAAGCGGAGGCCTGGCTGGATTCGTTGCCTGAAAAGGTTCACCGGGCCGTGGTGAACCAAGATGCGATCGGACTGCAAGCTGCGCTGCAAGAGTTACCGCTGGCCCAGGCGGATGAAATCTTGCGCCAACTGGAGGCGGCCGGGTTGCTGGCAGAACCCGGCGAACCGGAAGCCGACCTGCTGATGGCTGAGTTTGAGCCACTGGCACAGGCGATTGCGGCAGTGGCAATGGGGAACGAGGCAGCTCGCCTGCAAGTGGAAGCTCTGCTGCTAGAATTGGATGAACAGGGATTTCACTTAACCCCGGCTGTCCAGAGGGTCTGGGCCGGGGAGCGCGATTTCCGGCAACTGAGCGCCGGCAAGGAATGGCAGGATCAGCAGATTATCCAGCGGATCCTGGATTTGCTTAAGTGATACCCGAGTAAACCATAAAGACCGGCACAGCGCCGGTCTTTATGGTTTACTCGGGGCGTTACTCAAGGCTGCCGATGGCAGCTTCGACTGCTTCGAGGATTTGACCGGATTTAACCAGCGCTTTCATGGTGTTATGATCGGGATAGAGCGGCCGGTCTTCGTCCAGGTAGGCGACATCTTCCCGAATGACGCCTTTGGCAACCTGGGTGCCGTGGCCGGGGGTGAACTGGCGAAAATCGAGCGCCTGGGCAGCGGCCATGAATTCGATTCCGAGCACACCGTAGGCATTATCCAGGATCTGCTGATTCTTCAAGGCGGTGTTCATGCCCATTGAGACGAAATCTTCCTGGTCGGCAGCAGCCGGGATGGATTGAATGCTGGCGGGCATGGAGAGGATGCGCTGCTCGACGATCAGCATATCGGCGGTGTACTGGCTGAGCATCAGGCCAGAGAACATCCCGGCGCCTTTGGTCAGGAAGGCAGGCAAGCCGACGCTCAAAGCCGGGTTGGTTAGGCGGTTGAGGCGGCGCTCGGACAGAACACAGACCATCGTAATGGCTGCCCCGGCCATATCCATGGGGAGCGAGACCGGGGTGCCCTGGAAGTTGGCGCCGGTCAGGGTCAGGCGATATTCAGGTAAGAAGATCGGGTTATCGCCGACGCCGTTTAATTCGGTCTCGACCTGGCGGCGGGCGTAGGCTAGAGCATCGTGGGCGGCGCCGATCACCTGGGGCGAGGAACGCATCGAATAGGCATCCTGGACCTTGGTTTTGAGCTTGCCGGTGACCAGATCACTGCCTTCGATGACCTTACGAATGGCGCGAGCGCTGCGAATGGCGCCGGAAAAGCCGCGTAGCTCATGCAGACGCGTGTCATAGGGTTTCATGTTGGCCAGCAGGGCTTCCAGGCTCATGGCACAGGCGATCTCAGCCTGTTTCAGCCAACGGTTCATGTCATAAAGCTGCAGGGCGCTCATCGCAGTGAGCAGGTTAGAGCCGTTAATGGCTGCCAGGCCATCGCGGGCCTGAAGATCGGGGATTAAGATGCCGGCGCGCTGCATGGCTTCCCGCCCTGGCAGGCGCTCGCCCTGGTAGAAGGCCTCGCCCTCGCCCATCAGGAGGAGGGCCAATTGTGCCATTGGGGCGAGGTCGCCGCAGGCCCCAACCGAGCCTTTCTGGCAGACGACGGGGGTCAGGCCTTTATTGAGCATCTCAACCAAGGTGAGGGTGATTTCGGGCCGGCAGCCGGAGTTGCCATGGGCGTGGACGTTGATTCGCCCAGCCATAGCGGCGCGGACGTGCTCAACTGGCGCTGGATCGCCGATCCCGGCGGCGTGGTTGTAGATCAGGTAGCGTTGAAACTGCTGGACCTGCTCATCGGTCAGGACTACTTCAGAAAACTCGCCGATGCCGGTATTGGTGCCATACATTATTTCGTGAGCCTGGATTTTTTCTTCCAGCATCGCGCGGCAGGTTTTGATTCGCTCAAGCGCCGCCGGCGCCAACTCAACTGGCTCTCCGAAGCGTGCAATCTGGACCAGTTTTTCAATGGTCAATCCCGAGCCATCTAACACAATTGTCATAATCCGCTCCTCAGCCTAACAAGAATATGCACAGGGTTCGATTGCTTTGATATCGATACTCTGGCTTTTGTTTTATTCATTTTACTCCCGGCTGAGGGAATGGTTACAAGATTTCGACAAGCTCTTGATCGGCGTCAACGCGTAGGCGCTGCCCGGTGTGAAACTGGTCGATTTCTACGTGATCAAGGCAAGGGATTTCGGCGATGATACAGCCGACAGCGGTGATGGTCTCGCATTCGGCGTTCAGGATGGCAGCGGGAGCCTTGCCGGAAAGTTTCAGGCGATAGAGGGTATAGGAGCCGACAGTTGAGCCCTTGCCGCTGGGGAAAACCAGGACGCGCCCGGCGATACTTTGGCCGCAGAGCTCGTGGCCGCGCTCGACAATAGTCCCGGTTTCAGGGTCCACGCCGCCAAAGAAAGAGATTCCCATCTGAGTGACCAGGGCTTCGGCTTCGGCTTTGCCAGCATAAATCTTACGTCCGTGCAGGTTCAAAATCCTACTCCTACAATTTTCTCGATCACCCGAGATGGCGATGGCTGGCCAGTTAAATAATTCGATTGTTTCTCCTGACCATTTTAACGTTAGAATCACGGCAATGCAAAAATCGCAATCAACGCAATGGTTTCTGAATGGCTGGCTGATCAGTGGGTTGGTGACTGGGCTTGTCCTGGCGCTGTATGGGCTGCATTGGAAAAGCGTCGGGAACTTTGTGATTTCGATTGACCAGTGCGATGTGCTGTTTTGCGATTTTTACCGGCATTTTTATCCCATGGGCCGCGAACTGTTCACCAGCTTTCGGCCAGTACAAGGTTTCTTCTATTCGCCGTCGGCAGCCTTGCTGTTCAGTTGGAGCTCGACCGTCTCCAGCCGTGAAGCGCTGGTAATCTGGAGCGCAGTTCAAGCGGCTGGGGTGGCCGGTCTCTACCTGATACCGATGGTCTGTCTCGCCGAGCGGGGTCGTGCCTGGCAAGTGCTGTATTCATTGATTTATCTTACCAGTTTTCCGCTGCTGCATAACTTAAAATGGGGCCAGGTGAGTGTGATTGTGACTTTGCTCATCCTGGCGGCGCTGGTCTTGTATGACCGCAGTCAGCCAGCCTGGTCGGCGGCGGTCCTGGCGCTGGCAATTGCGGCCAAATATTATCCGACGATTTTCCTGGTGTATTTTCTGTTCCGCCGCGACCTGCGCTTCCTGGTCACTTGCAGTATGTTCAGCGGGATTCTGCTGTTTGTTTTACCGGTTCTCCTGCTTGGGTTCGAGCATACGCTTGAATTTTACCGCCTGATAGGCGCGGCTTCTGCTCGAGCGCTTGAGACCTGGATGCGACAAGACTTAAATACGCAGTATATTGCCAGGGTCGCCGATCGCTTGCTAAACGGGAAGCAGGTACCGGCCCTGGAGGCAAGCTTCGGGTGGCTTGGCCTGCTGGTAAGCGGGCTAAACATCACCCTACTTTGGGCCGTCATCCGTTCTGGTCGCGAACGAATGACTTACTGGGCCTGGTCGCTGCTGTT
>CAZAGA010000166.1:5633-7190 GCA_964484335.1 uncultured Anaerolineaceae bacterium | reverse complement strand
CACCACCTGCGCCGGGCGGTCCTGGCTGGCGGCGAGGCCACCCCAGGGATCATTGCCCTGCTCAGCCTGCTGAAAGCCAGCCGCCTGCTCGACCTGGTCTTCACCCGCGACGAAAAGAAGGTCGCCCGGCGCAAGGTCGAAGCCCTGGTTGCCAGCGAGCCGTTCGGCGCTGCCCTGGCCGAGACGATCGAAGATATCGAAGCCGCCATGTCGACCGTGATCATCGTTTCTGGGTGAGAGAGAAAACTTAAAGGCAAACCGCAGATGCACGCGGATTTCAGCCGATGGATACAAATTTTTTTTAGTCATCTGCGCCCATCCGCTCCCATCGGCGTCCATCGGCGGTATGCAATTTTGACCTGAACTTGCGCTGTGTGCTTCTTGTACTACTATCAATGAACTTCCTGCGCTTCCTGGCCGGGCGGTTGCTGGCCGCCTTACTCACCCTGCTGATCCTCACCGCCCTGCTTTACGGCCTGGTGATGCTGACCCCGCCGGAGACGCGCGCCACGCTGTACCTGCCAAACAGCAGCCGTGAGATGAGCGAAGCCCAGCTCAAGCGCCAGGTCGAGCTGATCATCCGCCAGCAGCGCCTGGATGACCCCTACCCGCTCCAGTACGCCCGCTGGGCCGGTGCGCTGCTCCAGGGCCGCTGGGGCTACAGCCCGGCGCTCAAGGATAATGTCCTGGGGGTCATGCTGCGCCGCTCGCCGGTCACCGCCGAGTTGACTCTCTACTCGCTGCTGCTGTTCATCCCGCTCGGGTTGGCCAGTGGGATGCTGGCTGGAGCGCGCCGTGAGCGAGCCGCCGACCACAGCTTCCGCCTGGCGGCCTTCGTCGCCAGCGCCATCCCGCCTTTCATCCTGGCCCTGGTATTGCTGTCGGTCTTTTACGTCGCCCTGGGTTGGTTCCCGATCGAACGCCTGAGCACCGCGACCAGCCAGTTCGTCCAATCCGATGAATTCCGCAGCTACACCGGCCTGGTCACCGTCGACGGCCTGCTCAACGGCCGCCTGGACGTGACCTTCGACGCCCTGCGCCACCTGGTGATGCCGGTCTTCACCCTCAGCCTGGTCCACTGGGCCACCCTGCTGCGGGTGACACGCGCCCTGGCGATCGAAGAACTGGATAAGGACTATGTCATCGCCGCCCGGGCGCGCGGCCTTTCGGACCGGGCGGTGGTCTGGGGCCAGGCCTTCCCCAACCTGACCGCCCCGGCCCTGGCCAGCAGCGCCCTGTCGGCCGCCTCGCTCTTCGGCGGCGTGTTCGTCGTCGAAGTAATCTTCAACTTCAAAGGCATTTCCGAAGTGGCGGTCAACTCGATCAACCAGACCCCCGACGCCCCGGCCGTGCTCGGCTTCGCCATCTACAGCGTGCTGGTTGTGCTGGCGATCACCCTGCTGCTCGATATCGCCCAGGCAGTGGTCGACCCGCGCCTGCGCGAAGGATTCCGGGCGCGATGAGCGGGCTGAAACGCTTCCTGGCGCGCTGGCCGAACCGTTTATCCCTGGCGATCGTGGCCGGGTTCATCTTCGTCGCCCTGGCCGCCCCACTGCT
>CAZAGA010000166.1:0-5533 GCA_964484335.1 uncultured Anaerolineaceae bacterium | reverse complement strand
GGGCTGGTCAACAGCCTGGTGATGCGCATCACCGACGCCTTCCTGGCCTTCCCGGTCGTCGTCGGGGTGGTCTTCATCCAGCAGCTCCACCTGCTGGCGATCGAGGCATCCGGCGGCAGCTTGCTCTTTGGCGATGTGCTCGAACCGGTCAGCCAGCCGATCGCCTTGCTCGAGCTGATCGAGAAGGTCGATCCGCTGCTGCTGGCGATGATCCTGTTCTCTTGGATGGCTGCCGCCCGCCTGACCAACACCGAAGTCCGCCGCATCCTGCAGACCGATTACATTCTGGCTGCCCAGGCTACTGGCGTCCGCCCGGTCCGCCTGGTCTTTCGCCACCTGATCCCCAACGCCATCGCCCCGGCGATCATCCTGCTGACCCGCGACATCGGCGGGATGGTGCTGCTCCAGGCCGCCTTGACCTTCATCGGCATCGGCGGCGGCTCGCTATGGGGCGAGCTGCTGGTCGTCTCGCGACGCTGGATTATCGGTCCGAATGGCAATTTTCTGACCTACTGGTGGACCTACCTGCCGGTAACCCTGACGATCATCCTGTTCGGGGTCGGCTGGAGCCTGCTGGGCGACGGGTTGAACGACTGGCTCAACCCGCGCAGCAAGCAGCGAAATATCGGGTGAATATTTCCGCTATTCGTAACGAAGATCAGAACGCTTTCAGTATAATAACAACATGGAATGCACCGAGCCGGTTGCCACGCTGGTCGAAGAAAGCCGGGCTTTTGAGCGCGCCGGCGAGTTGGCCGCCGCCCTGCGGAAAGCGCGCCAGGCCACCGAGCTGGCCCGGTGCTCTGGCGACCTGACCTGCCTGGCGTTGGCGCTGCATTGCGAAGGCTACATCTTCTTCCGCGGCGGTGAATTTGCCGCTGCCCAGCGCCTGGCGAGTGAAGCCCTGGTTCTGGCGCCTCCCGAAAGTACGATCCTGACCGATATTCTGCTATTACTCGGCATCTGCGCCACCGAGACCGATGACCTGGCCGGCGGCGAGGGATATTACCACCGTGCCATCCGCCTGGCGCGCCTGCAGGGCTACGACCGAGCTCTGACGCGCGGCCTGCACAATCTTTCAGCCGGCATCTATACCGCGCGCGGCCAGTTCGACCTGGCGATCGCCTCCGACGAGGAAGCCATCCGCATTGCCCTGGGGCGCGGCCTGCCCGAAGCAGCGATCTACCCGCGCCTTACCCTGGCTATTAACTACCTGCGCACTGGACAGCTCGAGCAGGCCCGCTCAGTCATCGGTGCGCTGGCCGCCCAGGTCGCCCCGGGCTCGCTGCCCGAAGGTTATCTCCATTTCCTGCGAGGCGAGCTGGCGTTTTACAACGCACAACCGCTCGAACAGGTACTGGCGTCCTATCAGCGCGCCCGCTCGGCTGCCGAGAGTGTTGGCGACCCCGGCCTGGCAATCGAGACACGCCTGGGATTAAGCCGCTGCCTGCGCAGCGCTGGCAACCTGGCTGCTGCGCTCCAATGGGCGGAGGATGCTGTCACCATCGCCAACCGTACCAACGGCCTGTACGCCCACTGCATGGCTCTGGTTGAGCGGGCTCGCGTATGGATCGAGCAGGGTAATTGGCCGGCAGTTGATACAGACCTTCACCAGGCCAGCGCCGCCGGAGAGCGCTGCCAGGCGGATTTCCTGCTCGCCCACATTGCCCTGCTGCGAACCGCTGTGCGACACGGTCAGCACCGGCCGAATGCCCGACCGGCCTGGGCGGAGGCCGCCCACCGGATCAGCGCCGGGGGATATGCCTTCCTGCTTGAGCAAGAGCGCCACCTGACCTTCCCGCTCCTGGCCGCCTATCTGAATGACCCCGATCCTGCAACTGCGGCGTTGACCGCCAGCCTGCTCGATCAACTGGAGCGCCTTCCCCCACCGGCCCTGAGCGTGGTGAGTCTCGGTCGCTTCGAAGTCCAGACCGGTGGGCGACCGATTGACAAGCGTGACCTGGCCCAGCGCCGTGCTGGTGAGCTGCTGGCCCTGCTCTTGCTCGCCCCCGGCCACAGCCTATCTGCCGAACAGGCTGCGGAAGCGCTCCACCCCGGAAAATCTCCCGCCGCCGCCCAGGATATCGTCCACCACGCCGTCTCAGAGCTGCGACGCCTGCTCGAGCCCGAGCTGCCCAATCGGCGATTCCCCTCCCGTTACCTGGAAGTGACGGATGGACGGATCACTTTGCGCCTGCCCGCCGGCTCCTGGCTGGATTTCCAGGCCTTTGAGCAAGCAGTGCGCCAACAAGACTGGGAGAAAGCCCTGGCTTTGTACCAGGGTGAATTCCTGCCCGAATTTCGCTACGCCGATTGGTCGGCAGCCCAGCGCGAAGAGCTGGCCGAGCGCTTCCACGCCACCCTGCTGGCGCTGGTTGAAGTCCGCCTGGCCGCCGGGGATTATCCTTCCGGGCTGGAGCTTGCCCGGCGATTGATCGCCCTCGATCCCTGGCACGAAGAAGCCGTCCTGGCGGCGATGCGCGCCTGCCAGGCGCTGAATGACCTGAGCGGAGCACGCCGCTTTTATAAACGTCTCGAAAAGACCCTGGCCGAAGAACTGGGGGTCGAACCTCAGGAAACACTGAAAATTTTCTACCACTCGCTCGACCAGCGCCGCAAATAACTCCCCAATTCACGGTTTAGCCGTCGTTTTTGGCAATCCTTCGGCAATCGCAGGCGCGATACTAAGCGCAATCACCTGCGAGGAACCCGATGCGCCTGTACCAGACCTACTTGCTTCGTTTATTAATCGACACCGAAGCCCCCCCGTATCCCGAGCTACGCGGTTCGCTGCAAATCCTCGGGGAAGGACAAACTTTTCCATCCAAAAACGGGCCAGCCTTGTTGGCTCTCCTGAGCCATTTCAACCAGGCCAGGGTGGAGCCGCCCCCCGCCAGGACAACCCCAGATCCGGAGTGTGAGCCATGAAAACTAGCCGATCGATCCAGTTCTTTACCATGCTTGTCCTCGTGTCTGTGACTTTTGGCAGGAAGTTTTTCCTGGAATCGCGCCTATGACCAGGCACTCGAAAGTACGGCCAGCGATTCTGTCGCTAATTCGCTAATTAAAGAAATATACCATTCGAAGGAGTAAGAACCATGCACAAAAAAACACTACCCATTTTCTGCGTCATTACCCTGGCCGTGCTCGGTCCCGGCATATTGATCCAGGCCCCCCACCCTGCCCAGGCAGCCCCGAGCGCGCCGACCGCCACGGAGAGCTGGAGCTCCCTGGTGATCAGCAACGAAGCGCCTGGTTACCTGGTCGATCACCTGATCGCCCTCGGCCACGGCGGTGAGACCCTGTTTCAGGTGCTTGGTTATCTAAAAAGCCAATCCAATGGGGTGATCAGCGACTCCTTTTATAACCAGGTCGCCAGTGCAAATCCGGCTAGCCTGGTCTTTTCGGATCACCTTAGCCTTTTCGCCGGGCTGGTCGGTGGGATCGAGATCGCCGGTGATGGCTCGCTCGCCATCCCCAATCTCGAAGGTCGGGATTATGCGGGTAAAACCTGCTATCCATCTCAATTCAGTCTCGACAACCAATTCGAGCTCACCTATGCCCAGGATGCCGCCTGTTACATCTACACCCACACCGACGATTATGGCGGCGGTGTACTTCGCGAGTATTACGCTTTTGCAATCGCCTGGAAATATGAACCGGTGGAGACCTTCTCACTCAGCAATGAGCCACCTGGCCGGCTGGTGGACAAGTTGATTAATCAGGGATACGGAAATCTAACCTTATTACAAGTATTAAATTACCTGAAAAGTCAATCCAACGGGGCAATCAGCGACGCCTTCTACAATCAGGTGGCGTCTGCAACACCAGGCAGCGAAGTCTTCACCGCAACGCTCGGAAATTACCTCGGTTTGGATGGCGGGATTGAGATCTGCGGGGACGGGACGTTGTACATCAACAGCCAGAGCGCGATAAACTACCTGGGAGCGCCTGGGTACACCACCACTCCAAGCCTGGATGGCTCCTTCCACTTCACCCTCTCCCAGGATCTGCCGCACAACATCTATACGCATGGCTTTCGATCCGGCCCTGGGGCTGGGAAGGATTTTTATCTGACCGGTTTTGCCTGGAGTGACGGGATCCATTTCTTCCTGCCACTGGTACAGAAATAAATCGAACCAAAGGAGATCCCATGAAAACCAGTCGCTGCATCCTGCTGATCTTTCTCCTGGCTGCCTTTGGCCTGGCGAGCGCCAGCGCCCCAGCCGTAGCCGCTCAACCTCTGCCTGCGCTGCAAGGCGGGGCGACCAGGCTATCCAGGGCGCTACCCCTCACTGGCCCGGCCAGCACAACCGCCTCGATCGACGCCGCCTCGGTCCGGCGCGTTTCCACCCTGGAAGTGTTGCCTTACCTGCCGTTTGCGAGTTCCACCTCACACATCACCGAGGTCTACAACGGCGCGATGGGCAGCCTGTTCACCTTCGATGTAGGCTCCTTTGGGGTGCAATCCGTCTCCAACCTGGCCTACACCGCCAATCCTGGCGTGACCTGCAGCCACGACGCCAATTTGCTGATCACTTGCAGCGGCTCGATCAGCCAGGTGACGATTGAGTTTGACTTCACCTATGTGGTTACGGATTACATCGGAAACACCATCTGGTGGGGCTATAACGGCCAATCGAATTACGACCTGGAATACACCTTCCACCTGATCTACCCCGCCCCGCTGGTCTACCTGCAGCCTTACTCGCTGGCGCCGGTCTCGGTGACGGCGAATGAAATCACCTGGTACCTGGCCAGCACAAAATCCCTGGTCGGCGCTGCTTTGTTCCGCGACCCACGCGTCCAGGTCAACTACCTGCCGCGAGTTAGTAAACTTAAACCCTGATTCAGACACCCAAACCAGCGGCTACCCGCCCTGGTCAGCCTGCTTGGGTGATCGAATTCCCCCCAACAGGACCACCCCCAGCGCGGCCGCGACCATCAGCCAATTCTTGATCAGGGTAAAACCGGACGGGTCCAGGCCGGGAAACAAAAAAGCGACATAACTGGCGACGCTGTTCACCCATAGGTGGAAAAACACCGCCACAAACAGGCTGCCGCGCGTGCCCCGGAAGGCCCAGGTGATCAGGATCGCGAAGGCGATGATCGAGAGCAGGTAATTGATAAACGGAATCGGCGGGCTCAGGCCGGGGATCTTCCAGAAGAAAAGCGGAAGGTGCCAGGCGCCCCAGACCAGCCCAAGCAGCAGGCTCGACCATAGCGCGTTCCAGCGCTGCAGCATGCGCGGCAGGGCGAAACCGCGCCAACCCAGTTCCTCGCCCAGCGGCCCGCTCAGCAGACCATAGGCCAGGATCGGGAAGATGGTCGCCCAGCGGCTCGGGTCAAAGCGCACCACATCGTCTCGGATCAGGAGGAAAACCAGCAGGCTCAAGGCGTAGAGCAGCACCACCCCCAGGCCGATCACCAGGTACCAGCGTCCCCCAGAGCGCCAATCAGCCAGCCGCCGGAGCAGCGCCTTCACCCCTTCCCATCCCTCGCACCACCCGGTCATCAGCAGCCCGGCGATCGA
>CAZAGA010000165.1:1657-7302 GCA_964484335.1 uncultured Anaerolineaceae bacterium | reverse complement strand
AGGCGATCTTTGGCCCGACGCGTGATTGGCAATGTTACTGTGGTAAATATAAAAATATTCGCTACAAGGGGATTGTCTGCGATAAGTGCAACGTCGAAGTCACTCGCTCTTCGGTCCGCCGCGAGCGCATGGGACACATCGAATTATCTGCGCCGGTGGCACATGTTTGGTACACCCGCCGGATTCCTTCTTATTTAGGGCTGCTGCTGGATATCTCTCGCCGTAACCTGGATCGAGTGCTGTATTTTGCTCAATACGTCGTCACCTATGTAGACGAGGAGGCTCGCCAGAAAGCGCTCAAGCGCCTGGAAGAAAAAATCACTACCACCGAGCGCGAACAGGCAGCCAAAATCAATCAAAAGATTGCTGAAACAAAAGCTGGTCGTGACCGTCAGTTGAACGAGCTTAACCAACGCCGCAGCCTGGTTGAGGAAGTTTACGAGAAAACCGTGACTGACAAGCTCGATCCAATTATCAAGGCCAGCCAGCGAATGGAACAGTCTCTGCGCGAACAACTCGGCCAACCCGCCCGCACGGATATTCATTTCCCGGATTCGGACCTGGTTGTGGTCAACGCTGGCGAGGTTATCGCCAGCTCGCACCAATCAAAGGTTCAGAATTACGTCAAAGAGCGCCTGGAAGAGCTTGAAAATGAGCTCAAAGATCAAAAGCAGCGCGATTTAGAACATATCAAGATGGAAACTGAACAGGTGCGTGCGGAGGCAGAGCTGGCCATGGAGAACCTGCGCAATGCCCTGGATGACCAGTCCACCCAGGTACGGGACGAAAACGCCCATCTGCGCGATGAGCTGCTCGACCTGCGCCCCTTGACTTTCATGGGTGAGACCCGTTTTCGGGAGTTAAAATCGCGCTGGGGCCAGGTTTTCCGGGCTGATATGGGCGCAGAAGCGTTCTACGATATCCTTCGCCGGTTGGACCTCGATAAGTTGGCTGAAGAATTGTGGCACGAGGTGCGCACTTCTCGCAGTAAACAGAAACGCAAGAAAGCAACCAAGCGCTTAAAAGTCGTCGAAGCCTTCCGCCGCTCTGGCAACCGCCCAGAATGGATGGTCTTGACTGTTCTGCCGGTGATTCCGCCTGACTTACGCCCGATGGTCCAGTTGGATGGCGGCCGTTTTGCGACTTCGGATTTGAACGACCTGTACCGGCGGGTGATCAACCGCAACAACCGTCTCAAACGCCTGTTAGAGCTCGGCGCACCGGATGTGATTGTTCGCAACGAAAAACGCATGCTCCAGGAAGCAGTTGATTCGCTGATCGATAACAGCCAACGAGGCAAGGCGCTTTCCCGCCGCGGCCGGCGTGAGTTGAAATCACTTAGCGATATGCTCAAAGGCAAGAAAGGCCGCTTCCGCCGCAACCTGCTGGGCAAGCGTGTCGATTATTCTGGACGCTCGGTGATCGTCGTTGGGCCAAAGCTCAAGCTCTACCAATGCGGCTTGCCGAAAAGCATGGCCCTGGAGCTCTACCGGCCGTTCGTCATTGCCCGCCTGGTCCAGCACAACTATGCTGCCAATGTCAAGGGCGCTAAGCGCTTTATTGAGCGCAACCGGCCCGAGATCTGGGAAGTCCTCGAAGAGGTTATCAAGGAACGGCCGGTTCTCCTGAACCGTGCTCCGACCTTGCACCGTCTGGGCATCCAGGCCTTCGAACCGATCTTGATCGAGGGCAGCGCCATCCAGCTTCACCCGTTGGTTACCACCGCGTTCAACGCTGACTTTGATGGCGACCAGATGGCTGTCCATGTACCCCTGTCTCAAAAAGCCGTCAACGAAGCACGCCAGTTGATGCTATCTTCCCGGAACCTGCTCAAGCCAGCAGATGGTGAGCCAATTATTAGCCCGTCCAAGGACATGGTGCTGGGTGTGTATTACCTGACCAAAGGTGATGACCTCAAACACAGAGGCGATGGCCGCGTGTTTGCGGACATGGATGAAGTCGAGTTGGCTTATAGCCTAAAGCAGGTTGAAATCCATAGCAAGATCAAGCTATTCGCCTCAACCTGGTATGATGAGACAGCTAGTCGCCTGCCAGAGCCGCGCCAGACACTGCTAGACACCACCGTTGGGCGGGTAATCTTTAACCGCATCCTGCCGCCGGAAGGCCAGTTCGTCAACTGGGTGCTGGATAAAGGCGATTTGAAGGACCTGGTTGCCGAACTGTATGAAGTCTGTGGTGAAGAACGCACCCCGGATATCGCCGATGATATTAAAGACATCGGCTTCAAATATGCTACCCGCTCAGGATACTCGCTGGCGGTTTCAGATATTACGGTTCCAGCAGAAAAAGCAGAAATCATCAACAGCGCATTGCAAGAAGAGGAAATTGTCACACGCGATTTTCGCCGCGGCTTGCTCACTGAGCAGGAACAGAATGAGCGGACGATCGAGATCTGGCAGCGCACAACCAATTCCGTAGCCGATGCGGTAAAGAAGAGCATGGATCCAAACGGCAACCTGGCCGCCCAGGCAATTTCTGGCGCGACCAAAGGTGGCTTTGGTCCAATCTCACAGTTGGCCGGTATGCGCGGCTTGATGGCAGACCCGTCCGGGCGCATTATCCCGCTGCCAATTCGCTCGAACTTCCGCGAAGGCCTGACAGCCCTCGAGTACTTCATCTCCACCCACGGCGCCCGCAAAGGCCTGGCGGATACCGCTCTGCGCACGGCTGACGCTGGCTACCTGACCCGCCGCCTGGTTGATGTCGCTCAGGATGTGATCATCAATGAGCCAGACTGCGGTACCCTCGAGGGTGTTGTGATCCGCCGCAGCGACGATGTCGCCGGGCAGTCGATGGGCAGCCGCTTGTATGGGCGCCTGGTACTGGAACGAATCATTGATCCGGATACGGGTGAGATCCTGGCTGAACGGGATGATGAGTTTGATCACGATCTGGTCCGGCGGGTTACCTCCACCCACATCCAGGAGGTCAAGGTTCGTTCGCCTTTGACTTGCGAGCTCAACCACGGCATTTGCGCCAAGTGCTATGGCATGGACCTCGGCCGGGGTGATATGGTTGAAATCGGTTCAGCCGTGGGCATCGTAGCTGCACAATCGATCGGTGAGCCTGGCACGCAGCTAACCCTGCGAACCTTCCACACCGGTGGTGTTGCGGCCGGTGGTGACATCACGACCGGTCTGCCACGCGTCGAAGAACTATTCGAAGCCCGCAAGACCCCGAAGGGCGAGGCCGTGGTCACAGAAATCAGCGGCGTCGTGCGGGTGATGCAATCCGATCGTTACAGCGACCTGCGCATTGCTCGCATCGAACAAAGCGAAATGATCAGCGACGAATATGACTTGCCCGAAGCCTGGACTGTGGCTGTGCTTGAGGAAAACGAAGTGGCCCAGGGTGATGTGATTGCTTACCATGTCGATACAGATAGCAATGGCAGCGAGCACACCGCTAGTGTGACTGCGCTGAACGCTGGACGGGTTCGCCTGGAAACCAGCGAGAGCGGTAAAACAAAGGTGATTGTTTCCTTTGAACGCCGCCAGGAAGCTGAGTATGATATTCCCTCCACCTCCCGCCTGTTGGTGCGCGATGGCGCACATGTCCAAGCTGGCGACGCGCTGACCGAAGGCTCGCTCAACCCGCACCGAATCCTGCGCATTAAAGGACGGATCGCCTGCCAGATGTACCTTTTGACCGAGGTACAGAAAGTGTACCGTTCCCAAGGCCAGAATATCAATGACAAACACTTTGAAGTGATCATCCGCAAGATGATGTCGAAAGTGCAAGTCACCCGACCGGGCGACACACCTTACCTACCCGGCGACCTGGTTGATTACCTGGAACTACGCCGGGTCAATGATCAGATGCTCACAGTTGGGAAGCGGCCTGCCAAGTTCCTGGAAGTGCTGCTTGGGATTACCAAGGCTTCCTTGAGCACCGACTCATTCCTGTCAGCAAGCTCCTTCCAACACACGATTAAAGTTCTGGCTGGGGCTGCAATTGCTTCAACCGAAGACCCGCTATTTGGGTTGAAGGAAAATGTCATCATCGGTAAGCTCATCCCGGCGGGCACAGGCTTTGTGCGCGGCCGCTTTGCGGATCTGGCTGATCAACCAACCGACTATCTAGGCGGTGGTTCGTTTGCCGATGATGATGAAGATGATCTGAACGATTATGAATTTGGACTTTCTGACTAACTAATATAAGGATAAAGGAATACAGGAGATAACATGCCTATTCGAACCTCAACTGCAACTTGGGAAGGGAACCTAAATGCCGGTAAAGGGCAGATGAAGCTCGGCAGCGGTGCATTCGAAGGTCCGTTTAGCTTTGCTACCCGTTGGGAAGAAGAACCTGGAACGAATCCGGAAGAATTGATTGGTGCGGCGCACGCTGGCTGCTTTTCGATGGCGCTTAGCGCCGGGCTTGGCAGGGCTGGTTTTACACCCGTTCTGATCCAGACCGCTGCCAAAGTTCACCTCGGAAAAGTTGACGGCAAGTCAAGAATCACCTTGATTGAGCTTGAGTGTAACGCTGAAGTGCCTGGAATTAGTGAAGGTCAGTTCCAGGAACTGGCAGAGGCCACCAAAGTTAATTGCCCGGTATCAGCTGCCCTGGCTGCAGTGGAAATTCGCTTGAACGCTCACCTGCTATAAGCCGGTTACCAGCACAAGAAATTTAGTCCGGTCGAAACTAGTGGCGGTTGGTGCTCCCCTAACCGCCACTAGTTTTTTCCAGGAGATGGTATACTCCCAGCGGGAACTTTTCGTGCGCGACTGGCGTCTTAGCCAGAGTAAATCAACCATGCATAACCCTGATCTTGGCGATACCCAACCCAACAAGCCCAACGGCGCACCAAAACACCCAGAGACGCCCGAACAGCCAGAGAGCCGAAAGAAACAAACAACCCGGCGGACCTGGCTGTGGGTGCTTGCGGTGATTCTATTCCTGTGCGCCGCGGGGGCTGGAGGAGGATTAGCCGGCTATCGTTCAGGGCAACAAGCAGCCGACGCATTGAGTGCTGAAAGCCTGGCGTTGTCGCTCAAAGAGCAATTCGATCTGGGGGTTAGCGATCTGGAAGCCGGGCGTTATCAAATTGCACGCCAGCGATTTGAGTTTATCTTTGAGCAAGATCCTGGCTACCCAGAGTTAACCACAAGAATGGCCAGCGTCCTGACCATTCTTTATGCCACCGCTACCCCTACCCCGATCACACCCACCCCAACCGTTACCCTGACTCCCACCCGTGACCTGCGCCCAGTCCAGGATCGTCTGGCGGTAGCGCTCGAACACCTGGGGGAGGGTGATTGGACGGCGCTGATTGAGAGCCTGATCGGCCTGCGCGCCGACGAGCCGACCTATGAGGTCGCCCAGGTCGATGGCCTGCTCTACCTGGCGCTGCGCCAAAATGGGGTGGAGAAAATTTACCAGCACGGCGATCTGCAAGGCGGCATATATGATCTCGGGCTGGCTGAAAATTTCGGACCGCTGGATCTCGAAGCCAGCGTGGCGCGCAACATGGCTCGCTTGTACCTGTACGGCTCTAGCTTCTGGGAAGCTTATCCGGAACTGGCAGTGGAGTATTTCAGCCAGGTGGCCTCTGCAATGCCATACTTGCGCGACGGATCGGGATGGACGGCTATTGAACGTTATCGTGGCGCGCTCCTCCA
>CAZAGA010000165.1:0-1647 GCA_964484335.1 uncultured Anaerolineaceae bacterium | reverse complement strand
GATCAGCTTGCCAGGCAAGAAGAATGGTGTGCGGCGTTCGAGCAGTACCAGGCCGCAGCCTCAATTCGCCCCGATGCACCACTGAACAGCAAACTGGAAGAGTCGGCGCTGCGCTGCACTCCGCCTACACCGACCTGGGAGGAAAGCCCCACGCCAACCTTCACCCTGACGCCGACCTGGACTGGCCTACCGCCAACCGCGCCGGCGCCAACAACGACCGATACGCCCCAGCCGCCCACTGATACCCCACCGCCGCCGGATACTCCAACACCTGAGCCGCCAACGGACACGCCGACCCCAACAGAGACGCAACCGGCCCAGCCTGCCAACCCAACGCCATGAACACCTCTTCCGGTAAGACCAGAAGCCTGATCATCCAGCTATCCCTTGGGGCAATTGTTTTCAGCCTGGCCATTCTGGCTGCCGCCGGAGGATTCCTTCTTGTGCGCGGTTGGCTGCTCAGCCAGAAATCCTTTTCGCGCCTGGTGCCAGTTTTGATCGCATCACTCGCCTCTCCGACCTTGGCTGGACCTGGGGAGAGCTTGCAACCATTGATCCAACCTGAGCAGATTGAGTTGGCTGATACCTTTCCCTCCCTGCAACCCTGGGATGGCGCTGGACGGGTAACGATTTTGCTGATGGGACTCGATTTTCGTGATTGGGAGACTCAGAAAGATTATCCGCGCAGTGATACGATGATCCTGCTTACCATGGATGTCGGCACCAAGACCGCTGGGATACTATCCATCCCGCGCGATATGTGGGTGCCGATCCCTGGTTTCAAACATGGCAAGATAAACACAGCTTACTACCTGGGCGAGGCCTACAAGCTACCTGGAGGTGGGCCGGCCTTGGCGACCAAGACCGTCGAGCAGTTCCTGGGTGTACCGATTAATTATTACGCGCAGATCGATTTTGGCGCTTTCGAACGGTTCATCGACGAGATCGGCGGCGTGGAAATCAATGTGCCAGAACGGATCACCATCGACCTGCTCGGTGGAGAAGGGGTGAAAACCAAAAAAACGCTCCAACCCGGCCGTCAGGCTTTACCCGGCGCCTGGGCGCTGGCCTATGCCCGAGCACGCTATACCGAAGGCGGCGATTTTGACCGGGCCGGTCGGCAGCAGCAGGTGATCATGGGCATTCGAGAACGAATGCTCACCGCAGATGCGCTACCAGCCATGATCCAGAAGGCACCGAGCTTGTACAAAGAGCTTGCTTCGGGCGTCAACACCAACCTGGAACTCAACGATGTCATTCGCCTGGCGCTGGCTGCCCGGGAGATTCCCGATGAGAATATTCAACGCGATACCCTGGGCGAAGACAGCGTGGTATTCGGTTTCTCTCCAGATAATCTTAGTATCTTAATCCCGATTCCAGACAAGATTTCCCGGATCCGAGACCAGATCTTCACCCTTGCTGGCAGCCTGAAACCGGCTACCCCAGGCGATGCTCGCCAACGGATGCAAGCCGAGGCTGCCCGGATTGCGGTGTACAACGGAACCCAGGATGAAACGCTGGCAGAACGTTCGGCGGAGTATTTCACCAGCCAGGGCGCCCAGGTAGTCGAGATTGGACAGGCCGACCAAGTTTACGTTACCACAACAATTGTCGATTATTCTGGCAGCCCTTTTACACTGCAATACC
>CAZAGA010000164.1:6208-7428 GCA_964484335.1 uncultured Anaerolineaceae bacterium | reverse complement strand
GGGAGCCGGAGGGGGGTTCTTCTCATGCCTTTCATCCTCATCCTCGAGCTTCCTCTCGTAGTTCTATTCACCGTCGCCGGAACCTTCTGGCCGCCGCTGTACGCCATCGCGGCCCTGCTCAGCCTCGCCGGCTTGCTCGCTCGCCGTGGTCGCCCCTTCACCCCCCTCGACCCGCCACTGATCTTTCTCCTGCTCACCCTACCGCTCAGCCTGTGGGCCAGCGCATTGCCCGCTCAAACCCTACCCCAGCTCCTGCGCCTGCTGGCTGGCATTGCCCTTCTTAATACCATTCTTTCAATGGAGTTACGGCAAAGCCGCAATTCCATTGAAAGAATCATGCTCGCACTGCTGGCCGCCGGCCTGCTGCTCTCCCTGGCTTCCCCGTTCGTCGTCCAGTGGAACGCCCTCAAGCTTGGCCTGCCCTCCGCCGGGCTATACGAGCGCTTTACCCTGCAGGTCGCTAACCCGGTCAACCCGAACGTCATGGCCGGCCTGCTCGCCCCGCTCCTGTTGCTCGCCCTTGGGCGGTTAGTCTTTGATTGGCGCAGCCTGTCCCGCCTCGAACGTGCCTTGGCGCTGGCCTTTACGTCCCTTGGTGGGGCGGCCCTGATCTTGACCCAATCGCGCGGCGCTTGGCTCGGCCTGCTTGCCGGGCTGGCTGTCCTGCTTGTCCTGGCAGGGCAGCGCGGCCGTTGGATCCTACTGGCCAGCTCGCTGGTTACTATCTTGCTGGCCGCCCGCCTCGGGTTGGCGCGCCTGGCCGAGGCCCTGGTGGGTAGCCCTGGTCTGGGCGGGTTGGAAGGTCGCCTGGAGGTCTGGTCGCGCGCCCTGGCGATGATCCACGATTTCCCTTTCACCGGCATTGGCCTGGGCGGCTTCACGCTCGTCTCCGACCGGCTCTATCCCTTTTTCGCCTACCTTCCCGGCACGGTTGAGCACGCCCACAACCTCTACCTGCAGGTCGCGGTGGATCTGGGCCTGCCTGGGCTGGCCGCCTGGCTCGGATTAGCCGCCGGTGGGCTGTACTGCGCCGGGCGGGCCTTCCGCCAGGCCCGGCTTTCCGCCACCCCCGGCCTGGCCGGCCTGGCGGCTGGCCTGCTGGCCGCCCAGGCGGCTTTCCTGGCCCACGGCCTGATCGACGCTGTGTTGTGGGGCATGGTCCGCACCGCCCCGCTGGTCTGGCTGATCTGGGGCCTGAGCGCGGCCCTTGATCTTCATTT
>CAZAGA010000164.1:0-6108 GCA_964484335.1 uncultured Anaerolineaceae bacterium | reverse complement strand
GTTCTGCGTTGGCGCGACCTGCTTGGTCCGGCCGGGCGCCAGATCGGGTTGTGGCGTCTGCTGCTGGCCTTCCTCTCCGGCCAGATGCTCAATACACTTGTCCCGGCCCGGGTAGGCGATCTCAGCCGGGCGCTGGCAGCCGGAACACCTACTTCCGGGCGCAGCTATGCTCTTGGCACAGTCGTGCTGGAGAAGATTATCGACCTGCTCTGGTACGCCCTGCTTTTTGTCTTGCTCCTGCTGCTCCTGCCACTGCCCGGTTGGCTGGGCGACTCGGCCTGGGGCGTACTGGCCGGGGCGCTGGCGATCGGCGCGGCGACTTTCCTGCTCGCTTCTCGAAGGGCCGCCTTCCTGCGCCTGGTCGAGCGCCTGTCATGGCGCCTGCCCGAGCGCTGGCGCACTCCGCTGCTCGCCCGCCTGCACCGCGGGCTGGACAGCCTGGAGATCCTCCGCCAGCCCGCTGACCTGGCCCGCCTGGCTGGCTGGTCCACCCTGGTCTGGTTGACCGCCCTGTTGACCAACCAGCTCGCCCTGTGGGCTTTCGACCTGCACCTGGACTGGACCGCCGCGCTGCTTCTGCTGGTCGGTTTGATGGCCGGGATCAGCATCGCGGTCGTCCCGGGGCGGGTGGGCGTTTTTGAATGGATCTGCGTCCTGGCCCTGGCGGTCTTTGGGGTCGGCCAGGCCCAGGCGCTCAGCTATGGCCTGCTGCTCCACGGTCTCGTTTACCTGCCCACCACCCTGCTAGGCGTGCTGGCTTTCTTCTGGCTATCCCACCGGGCATAATTTTTTTGGATAGAGACGCTCAATGAGCGTCTCTATCCAAAAAAATTATGCAAAGGCTTGAAATTTTAAACGTCTCGATTGCCTGCCTGGACCAGGCTGGGTTGGTTGCCCAGGCCCTGGATTGGGCGGAAAGCCCCGGCCGGCGCGTCATCCACTACGCCAACGCTCACAGCCTTAACCTGGCTTGTGAGCAACCGGCTTTCTGTGACCTGCTCAACGCCGCCGACCTGATCTATGCCGACGGCGTCAGCCTGTCCTGGGCCGCCTGCCTGCTCCACCGCCAACGGCTTGAGAAGCTGACTGGCGCCGATTGGCTCGACCCGCTTTGCGCTGGCGCGGCGCTGCGCGGGCTGAGGCTTTATCTACTCGGCGGTCGCCCAGGAATCGCCGAGAAAGCCGCTCAGAACTTGCTTCAGCGCCATCCATCGCTTAAAATAGTGGGCACGGCGGATGGTTTCTTCCAACAGCGCAGCCCGGCTGCAATCGCGGAAGAGATTGCCCACCTGCAGCCGCAGCTCGTCCTGGTTGGGCTGGGCGCGCCGCTCCAGGAACACTGGATCGCTAAATGGAAGGCCGCGCTGCCCGCTGGAGTTTGGTGGGGTGTTGGGGCGCTACTCGATTTCGCCGCTGGCGTCGAGCGCCGCGTCCCTGCCCTACTGTACCGCCTGGGATTGGAGTGGCTCTGGCGCCTGGGCCAGGATCCAGCCGGCAAGTGGCGGCGCTACGTGCTTGGTAACCCGCGTTTCGTCGGCCGGGTTTTATACGCTTGGCTTACCCATCATTGATTGTTTCCCATTACTGCGGACGAAGTCCGCAGTAATGGGAAACAATCCATCCAAGGAGCTAGTTATGCATTCGGTTCTCTTCGTCTGTACCGCCAACCAGTGCCGCTCGCCGATGGCTGAGGGGCTGTTGCGCCTGCGCGTCGGCCTCGAAAATCCCGACTGGAAGATCACCTCGGCAGGCACCTGGGCTGAGGCTGGCCTGCCCGCCTCGACCAACACCCTACTCGTCCTGGATGAGCGCGGCCTGGATCTGCGCGATCATTTTTCGCGCACCGTGACCCGCGAGCTGGTCGAATCGCATCGCTTGATCCTGACTATGGAGAAAAACCACCGGGAAGCCATCCGGCTCGAATTTCCCCAATATAAAGACCGGGTCTTCTTACTCAGTGAGATGATCGGCAGGCATTACAATATCGATGACCCGGTCGGCAGCCCGCTGGGCGATTATCAGGCCACCGGGCGCGAGATCGACCAGATCCTTGAGCGTGGCTTCGAAAAAATCCAGCACCTCTCCAAAGAAAGTTAAGAGGGTTCGATGCGCCAGGCAACTGCCAATCAGGAAACCGTTCCAGCCGGGCGACGTTTGAGTGAGCGCGGCCTGCTCGGGCTGCTTCTACTGGTCGCGCTGCTCAATGGCCTGGTGTTCGTCTTTCTCGTCCCGCCCTGGCAGCACTACGACGAGCCAACCCATTTCGAGGTTGCCTGGCTGGCGGCGCAGCTCGACCGCCTGCCGCGCCCCGGCGATTCTGATCCCGAGTTCAGCCGGGCGGTAGTGACCTCGATGGTCCAGAACCGCTTCTACGGCCCCGATACCACCAGCGGCCTGCCTGCCCAGGACGCCCAGGTGACCGTTCCGGGTTACCCGCAGCTCGATGAGCCGCCGGTTTATTACTTACTCGCCTCCCTGCCGCTTCGCCTGCTCAAGCTGGCTGGAGTGGAGGATGTGACCACCGGCCTGCGCGCCGCCCGCCTGGCTTCGCTGTTGCTTTTCGTCCTGACCGTCTTCTGCGCCTGGGGGATCATCCGTGAGCTGACCCGCCCTGGTCACCCGCTGCGCTGGATGGTCCCGCTCAGCCTGGCCCTTCTACCTGGCTTTGCCGACTTGATGACCGCGGTCAACAATGATGTCGGCGCGGTGGCGGTTTCCTCGCTCTTTTTGTGGGGCGCTGTTCGCCTGGTCCAGCGCCATTTCTCCTTCTGGAACCTGGCCTGGTCGCTTGCTGCAGTTGGGCTGGCTTACGTGACCAAGATCACTGCCCTGTACACCCTGGCCTTGCTGCCCGTGGCGTTGCTGCTGGCGCTCACGCGTGGTAGCCGGCGGCCGCTGGCCTGGGCAGCCGTGCTGCTAGGTGGGCTGGTCCTGCTTGCCGCAGCCCTGTCCTGGGGCGACGCGGCAACCTGGGCCCGCAATACGTTCCAGGCTGAAAATACCCGCCTCGAGACGCCCCAGGCTCCGCTTGGCGGGGCGGTCTTCCAGCTCAGCCTGCCAGCCGGCAACAGCGCAACCTATGAGCACCAGCTCCACCAGCTAATCGCCCTGCCGGAAGGTCTCAGCCTGCAAGGCAAGACTGTCACGGTCGGCGCCTGGATGTGGGCAGATGCCCCGGTCACCACCAGCGCCCCGCTCTACAATTCTTATAACGCCCTCGAAAAGGCCAGCCGGGTGGTCGAGTTGACCACCTCGCCGCAGTTCTTCGCTTTCCAGGCCAGCCTGGGAGGCGATGCCCAGCGCAATTTCATCAGCCTGGCCCCGTTGACTCAGCCATTGGCTTCTCCGCTCAAGGTTTATTACGATGGCCTGGTGGTGGCAGAAGGCCAGTTCCCGCTCGACCAGGCGCCTGAGTTCGCCGACCCTAGCGGCCAGAGCGGCGTGTGGGGCGGGGCACCCTTCCGTAACCTGCTTCGCAACGCTTCGGCTGAATCCAGTGGGTTGCGCCTGCGCCCGTGGGTGGATTGGATCGGTGTGCGCATCCTGCCGGACAAGGGCGCCAACCAACCCTCGGTCACGCTCTATTACTTGCTCGACCAAGCCGGGGCGGGGCAGTTCCAGCGCACTTCGCTCCAGGTGCTCTTCCGCACCTTCTGGGGGCGCTTTGGCTGGGGGCACGTCCCGCTGCTTCATCCCTGGGCTTACGGGCTGATCCTGGCTGCTGTTCTGCTTGGCCTGGCAGCGGCCCTGGCGGCGATGATCCGCCTGCGTAAAAATTTCCCCTGGGCGGCGGTCGCTCTGCTTGGCCTGGCTTTGCTGGTTATTTGGCTACAGACATTCCTGCGTGGCGCCAATTACGCCACCCAGTTACGGGCGATCTACTACCCAACCGCCCGTTATGCCTTTCCCGTGATCATCCCCAGCCTGCTGTTCCTCAACCTGGGCTGGTATGAGGCCGGTCGCTGGCTGAAGCGCCTGGCTCGCCTGCCGGCTGGTTTCTTGCCCATCGCCTACATCACCGCCTGGCTGCTCTTCAATCTTTACGCTATTATCAGTATCTTATCTTATTATTGATACACATCCACCCACGCAGTGGGTGGATGTGTATCAAAAAAGGTTGCTATGCGTGCCAAAACGCTCTTGACGCTTTACCTGCTTGCCATCCTGGCCCTGGCCGCTGCCCTGCTCTTCGCCGCTGCGGCCCAGAAAAGCTTCTGGGAAGACGAAGCCTTCACCGCCATCTTTGCCCAGAAAGACACTTCTGAGCTGCTTGAAGGTCTCTCCTGGGATGTCCACCCGCCGCTCTACCTGCTCCTGGTTAACCAATGGGGCAAGGTTTTTGGCTTCGACGAGCTCGGGCTGCGTTCGTTTTCGATCCTGTGGAGCCTGGCGGCTTTGCTACTGGCGTACAAGCTGGCCCGTGACCTGTTCGGCGAATCGGTGGCCCTGCTGGCGGTGGCCTTGCTGGCGCTCAACCCGCTGCTGCTGATGTATGGTTTTAACGCACGGTATTATGCTATGGCCGCCTTCCTGGCCCTGGCCATGGCCTGGGCAGCCCTGCGTTTTCAGCGCCCAGGGCAATTTGGCTTTCTTCTGCTTTATCTCCTCAGCAGTGTCGCCTTTCTGTACCTGCTCTTCGCTGCCTTTTTGGTTATCGCCGCGGCCAACCTGTGGTGGCTGGCACGCTGGCTGATCCAGAAGCAGGAGCGCTCGGCTGGGGCGCTGGCACTCTGGCTGGCCGCCCAGGCTGCTGTGGTCGGGCTGTACTGGCCTGGCTTGCAAATCTTACAGACGGTCGGCGGGCGTTTCGGCGAGCTGGCTCAGGTCAGCTCCTGGCCGCTGGAGATCGCCAAGCGCGCCGGCTACTATGCTTTTGTCTCCGCCGTTGGTGAGACCCTCTCGCCGCTCAACCCGCTGGCCTGGATCGGAGGGCTGGTCTTTGCCGGTTTGCTGATCTTTGCCCTGCTCAAGAACCTGCGCAGCCTGAATTTCTGGCTGCCGGTCAGCTTCGGCCTGTTAATTGCCATCTCCAACCTGCTGCTGACCTTCAATGTCGCCGTTTCCCAGACCTGGCAGAACCTGACTTACCGGGCGCTTTACCTGTACCCTTTCTTGATGGTCTGGCTGGCGGTGGGCCTGGCCGGGTTGAAGCCGGCCTGGCGTAATGGGCTGAGTGCGGCTCTGCTGCTGGTCTTCTGCCTGGCGAATGCAAATTACTTTCTGAATCGCCAGTTTCTCCGCCCGCTCTATACGGTCCCCTGGAAGGCGATAGTTCAGCAGGTCCAGGCTGAAATGGCGCCGGGTGGGTTGGCCGTCTGCGGGTATGGCGACAGCAGTTGCTATTACTACCTGGGCCAAGCGAACCTGGGTCAGAATGACCTCAACTACTGGCCGAACATGTCGAAATCCAGCTACCCAGAAGTCTGGTACATCCAGACCAACCTCGGGCGTGGTGAGTTCTACGGCGATTTGCCAGCCCTCCAGGATGCCTTCCTGGCTGAGATGGCCGCCCGCTATCCGCTCTTGGAGCAGACCAGTTATGCCCCGCAAGACCCTGGCATCCGGCGCTTGAAAACGCGTTTCCTAGGACAGGAGGATTATGAATACCGGGTCTCTGTCTTGCGTTTTTTTGCTCCGTAAAGTTTTAATTAATTTGGCATAAAATTATCATGAAACGGGCGTAAATTTTTATTGAGCTTTATGCTATAATCGAAACATAAATTTCTAATCTGGGGTTATAGAATGTTTTAAGGATTTGTTCGTTGAATATAACACTGGATCAGACTCGGAGGAAAGCATGAAGTTTTGGAAAAAATTCGCCCTGATAGCCCTGCTCTGTTTACTGGTTAGCGGCCAGGCTTTGGAAGTCAGCCGTGCCCAGGACCCTCAGCCAGATGCTCCGGATGCAACCTGGAAAGGCTTTTTGCCGATCATCAAAAAGCGCCAGCCAGCGGTGACGATTAGCGCCAACCCGGTCTTTGGCGTCGAGATGGGTTCTGAGCTGGATAACAAAAACGACACCGGTCCAGTGGATATGATGGCCGATGCCGGTGCTTCCTGGGTTCGCTACAACGGTCTGCTGTGGTCCACAGTGGAGCCCTCCCTTGG
>CAZAGA010000163.1:0-7468 GCA_964484335.1 uncultured Anaerolineaceae bacterium | reverse complement strand
GTGGTCGGGATTTATGAGATGCAGATCGGCCGGATCGACGCCGAGCTGGCACGCCTGTTTGAGGATTACTACACACAAGCCTTTGGGGAGGTACTTACCATCCAACCCTCCTATCACCGGGTGATTCCGGTCGAGGAGAGCGTCCAGGTGGGCTTAGAAATCCGGCCTTTCGAAAGCGCGACCGAAATCATCGACCACGCCCAGGCCTGGGGCGTTCTAGATTGCATCTGCCGGACTCAGAAAGCACTGATTGGCGAGCCGTGTGAACATCCGCTGGAAGTCTGCATGGCTTTTGCCCCTACACCTGGCGCGTTTGATCACTCGGCGGTGGTGCGGCCTTTGAGCCGTGAAGAAGCGCACGCCGTGCTGCGCCGGGCAGCCAGCGCCGGCCTGGTGCACTCCGTCAGCAACAGCCAGGAAGGGCTGTGGTACCTGTGCAACTGCTGCACCTGTTCGTGCGGGATCTTGCGCGGCCTGTCGGATCTAGGACTGGCCAACGTAGTCGCCAACTCACCCTTCGTCAATACGCTGAACGACCAACGCTGCATCGTCTGTGAAGCTTGCCTGCCCTACTGCCAGTTCGATGCGTTAACCCTGCAAAACGGACATACCCTGATTCAGGCGCAGCGCTGCGTGGGCTGCGGGTTGTGCATTCCCGCCTGTCCGGAAGGCGCTTTAGTCCTGGTGCGGCGTCCGGCCAGCCAGGTAACCTATATTCCAAAAGATTTCGAAGAATGGGCAGCCTTGAGAACGAACGCCAGGCAGCCATCCCACCCCACCGATTGAAAACCAATCCAATAGCAGAGGTCAGATGGACGTGCGCGCCTATAACCGAGAAGCCTGGAATCGCCAGGTGGAAAACAAGAATCAATGGACGATCCCGGTCAGCCGGGAGAAGATTGCCGCTGCTCGCCGGGGAGAATGGTCGCTCCTCCTGACCCCAACCATCCCAGTCCCGCGCAATTGGTACCCTGCCGAGCTTACCGGAAAGCGCATCCTATGCCTGGCCTCGGGCGGAGGGCAGCAAGGGCCAATCCTGGCGGCGGCCGGAGCACAGGTGACCGTGTTCGATAATTCGCCCGCCCAACTAGGCCAGGACCGCCTGGTGGCGGAACGGGAAGGGCTGGAGATCGAAACAATCGAAGGCGACATGGCAGATTGTTCAGTGTTACCGGATAATACCTTCGACCTGATATTCCACCCGGTCTCGAACTGCTTCATCCCGCGCCTCCAGCCAGTCTGGAATGAGGCCTTTCGGGTGCTGAAACCTGGCGGGAGCCTGCTTTCTGGGTTTAACAATCCGCTCCTGTATATCTTCGATATCGATGTCATGGACAAAGAAAAACGCCTGGAAGTGCGCTATAAAATTCCTTACTCAGACCTGGAACAACTCACCCCGGCCAGGCTCCAGGCTTACATCGAGGAAGGCGCGCCATTGGAATTTGGTCATAGCCTGGATGACCAGATTGGCGGCCAGGTCCGCGCTGGCTTTTTCATCTCTGGATTTTTTGAAGATATCCTGCCCGACTCCGTCCTGACGGATCACATCCCCAGCTTTATCGCCACCCGCGCCTTAAAACCAGGATAAACGCATGGAACAGCTCGCCTTTCAAAATTATTACCCCGACCAAATGGCCCACTGCTACGGCTGCGGGCGGCTGAACGAATTTGGTTTGCAGATCAAATCGTTCTGGGATGGCGACGAAACCGTCTGCTTATTTCAACCTCGCCCTTACCATATTGCGATCCCAGGATATGTTTATGGCGGCTTGATTGCGTCCCTGATTGACTGTCACAGCACCGGAAGCGCAGCCGCCGCCGCCTACCGGGCGGCTGGAAGGCCGATGGACAGCCTCCCGGCACTGCGCTTCCTGACCGCCTCCCTGCACGTGGATTATCTGAAACCTACCCCATTGGATGCACTGCTGGAGATCCGCGGCAGTATCAAGGAAATCAAGGAACGCAAAGTAGTCGTGCTCTCCAGCCTGAGCGCTAATGGCATCGTGACCGCGCGCGGCGAAGTGGTGACTGTCCTGGCGCCCGACGCGCTATTCCAAACAAATCCAAATGGATAATCAGGAAGCCAGCCACTAAAGCAAATTTGGCTGGTGCAAGGTGGTGCTGACCATTTGAGACAGGTCATCGCCGCAAGACACCTGGCAGGTGGGGATGGACAGGAATCGCAACGACGCGACCAGCTTCTCGGCAGTAGAGTAACCGCCGAAGGTGGTCGAATCGATCACAATTGCAACCGGATGATGACCCCGGCGGAGAAGGATATCGGCAATCTTGAGCACGCCCTTCTCGGCACTGGTGGTGACCAGGATCACCGTGCTGCCGCGCGGCATGTGGCGGGCCTGGGCGTCCACCAGGGCTTCGAATGGCAGGCGGCCTTCGGCGCGTAACAAGGACAACGACTCAAGGATTTTATTCAACTGGCGGACGCCGCGATCAGCTGGCAAGACCTGCAGAATCTGGCTGGCGGCAACCATCCCAACCGCGCGCGATTTTTGGATGTAGTAGCGCGCTAAGGATGCCGCAATGCTGACGGCGTATTCTTCGGTCGCCGGGGGAAGCGCGATCGGAGCGCGCTTGCGCCAGAAATCCTGCGGGTCGTATTCTGGGAGCTGGTGTGGCAAGCGGGAGTGCATTCCCTGGTTGGCATCGATAAAAATCCACACCTCGGCTAGTGGATCGAGCTCAAATTCCTTAACAATCAAGCGGTTGCGCCGGGCAGTGCTGGCCCAGTGAATCCGGTTGAGCGGGTCGCCCTGGACATAATCCCGCACCCCAGCGGCATTAGAGGTGATTTGGGGTGTCCGCCGGCGCAGCGACTCACCTCCCGGCAACAAACCGGGTGGATTGGGAAAACTGAAGATATCGAACATCGGCGGGTAAACCAGCAGCGCATCCTGGTTTGGAAATTCCTTGCGCACCGGAAACAAGCCGAACAAATCGCCAGAAATCAGGACGGTTGGGCCGAGCGGAAAGACCCCGCGGGTTTGGAGGCGAGTACGGGCGAGGTAGGAGCGGCCCTCACGGCCGCCTATCATGGTCAGGATATGTGAAGCGCGCGCGCCCGGCAATGTCGAGCAGTCGCGCACCTCGATCCAAATGCGCGGCAAGCGGCCTTGGTTTTGGATTTCGAAACGCTCTTCGAAGACCAGGCCAACTTGGGAGCGCAGCGAGCGGGCGGTGCGGCGAAGTTTAACGTTGCGCAGCGCCAGCCAGGCCATCCCAGCGCTAATCAGCAAGAGCAGAGCCCAGATGTAGCTGAGACGATAAAACAATTGCGAGAGCGCGCTGGTCGTCGCCATGGCTCCCGCAGCCAGGCTGATTACCCACAGCGCCAGCACAACCCAGGCGGCGACCGTCATCATAGTCTCAATCGGCGCGAGGCATGCCCAGTGTTGGATCACCGCCTGGAACGGCCAGGTTACTCAGGATTTCCTCCACAATCTGCTGGGAGCTCAAATCGCGCAGGCGAGCGCCAGGGCCTAGAATTACCCGGTGAGCCAGGGTTGGGATGGCGAGGATTTTTATGTCATCGGGTAAGACATAATCACGCCCGAGCATGGCCGCCCGGGCCTGGGCAGTGCGATAAAGCGCCAGGCTACCGCGCGGGCTTGCGCCCAGGTAAACTTCGTTATGCTGGCGGGTGCGGTGGGTTAGATCAACAATATAGCGTTTCAACGCCGGTGAGACGTAAACACTTTTTACCGCATCCTGCATAGCCATCAGATCCTCCACACTGACCACCTGCTCAAGCGACTCCAAGGGATGTTGAAATTGCTGGCGCTCGAGGACATGAATTTCATCCTCAGTGCTCGGGTAACCCAGGCGGACTCGCATCAGGAAACGATCCACCTGGGCTTCGGGCAGGGGGAAAGTACCTTCATACTCAATCGGGTTTTGAGTAGCCTGGACCATGAATGGTCGCGGCAGACGGTGGGTCACACCATCGACGGTTATCTGACGTTCTTCCATCGCCTCCAACAAGGCAGCCTGGGTCTTCGGGGTGGCGCGGTTGATTTCATCCGCCAGGACGATTTGGGCCATCACCGGGCCAGGACGAAACTCGAATTCATGGCTGACCTGGTTGTAAATTGAGACCCCAGTTACATCACTTGGCAGCATGTCGGGGGTGAACTGGATCCGGCTAAAACTACACCCCAGGGAACGAGCCAGGCTGCGCGCCAACATTGTCTTTCCAACACCGGGGACATCTTCAATGAGCAGGTGACCCTGACAAAGCAAGCTGGCAACCGCCAGCTCAACCGTTGATCGTTTTCCAACGATCACCTTCTCGATATTCACTACCAAAGTTTCAGCAAATTCTTTAACAGTGGACATGATCTAGCTCCTGACCCTAAGATTGAGTTGGATGCTGCCTGGCGGCGGATTAGGCGCCTGGATTGGAACGCTTAACTTACCATCGCCCTGATCGATCGGTTCATCTTTTAGAAAAATCTTACCATAAAAAAGGCCCTTGCCCGATCAGCCTTCCGCCTCTATAATGGGAGCAGGATGAGTCAACCATTCAAACTTTACCGCTTACAGCAGCTTGACAGCCAATTGGACCGGCTGCAGGCCCGCCTGGCCGAAATCCGGGCCGGCCTGGCTGATGCGGTAGAGCTACAACAAGCTAAAGCCGCCGCACAGCAAGCCAGCCTGGATCATCAAGCGACCCAGAAAGCCCTCCGCAAAGCCGAAGATGCAGTCAAAGAGCAGCGAATTAAAATCGAGACCACCGAAGCTGCGCTATATGGGGGGAAAGTACGCAATCCAAAAGAACTCCAAGATTTACAGCACGAAAGCGCAGCCTTGAAACGTTTTCAGAGCGTGCTGGAAGACCGCCAAATCGAAGCCATGCTGAATGAAGAAGCCACGCAAGAAGCGGCTCAGCAGGCGCAAATTCAACTGGAGTTAGTCCAGGCCCAACAGAATGCCCGGAACGCCAATTTGCTGGAAGAGCAGGAACGCCTGCTAAAAGAAAAGCCGACCCTGGATACCGAGCGGCAGGCTGCGACCGGTAGCATCCCAGCAGATGAAATGACACTGTATGAAGCACTGCGGAAATCACGCCGCGGGATTGCAGTCAGCCTGGTAAAGAATAAAGCTTGCAGCGCTTGCGGTACTACATTGAACGCCGCATTACTCGATGCCGTAATCACTTCTGGCCAGCTGAATCGCTGCGATGGCTGCGGCCGGATTTTATATTCCGGTTAATGGGTTCCTTGGATCAGACAGCTAATCAGCGGAACAAGCGCTGGACAATTTGATTCACTAGGTAAAGGCCCAAAATTAAAACCACCGGACTAAAATCAATCGGGCTGGAAGTGGGTAATAAACGCCGAATAGGGGCCAATAACGGCTCTACCAATTGATCCAACCCCCGGCGCAGCGGGTGATAGCGATCGAGAAAATAGGATAGGATAACATCCACAAAGATCACCAAGGTCGCCAGCCGGACCAGCCAATCAAACAAAATCGCAAACAAGCTCATTCATCCTCCAAAATTGCCGGGATCACACCGGTTGTCTTTGACCTAGAATAGCAGTGCCGACCCGAACTTGGGTGGCGCCTTCCTGGATGGCCACTTCATAATCCCCGCTCATGCCCATTGAAAGCTCGCGCCAATCCACCAACGGCAGGCGCGCTGAGAAGAATGCCTGCAACCGGCGCAGGCGCTGGAAAAACGGCCGGGCCAGCTCGGGCTGGTCGAAATAGGGCGGCATGCACATCAGGCCCTGGATCTCGAGCTGTTCCAGGTCCAATAGGGCAGCGATCGAATCGGCCAGTGCTGGCCAACGGTCTTCATCCCAGGCCGGCCAGCCAAACTTGGTCGCTTCTCCACTAACATTACATTCTAGGAGCACCGGCAGCTTGCGCCCAACTTGCCCAGCGAAGCGATCCAGGCGACCGGCTAGTTTCAGGCTATCGAGCGAGTCGCAGGCTGCAAATAGCTCCGCCACCCGGTTTGCCTTGCGGCTTTGCACATGGCCGATCATCCGCCATTCAACTCCTGGAACGGATAGGCGAGTGATTTTCTCGCTGGCTTCTTCGATATAATTCTCGCCCAGGCAGCGCGCTCCAGCCAAGACCACCGTTTCAACTGCAGCAAGCGGATGGCCTTTGGTCACCACGACCAGGCGAACAGATGCCTCCGAGCGCCCAGCGGCGCGACAGGCGGCAGCGATTTTCTCCAGGACGCGCTGGTAATTATGCGCAATGGCGATGAGCTGTTCTTCCATCTGCCTATTCCTTCAGGGCAACCAGGGCGCCAAAGCGACCGGTTTTCCCCTGCTCGCCTCGGTGCGAAAACCAATCGTCAAGCTGGCAAGCCGTACAAAGGCCGGCGATTTCGACCTGGCGGACACCCGAGCGCTCTAAGATCAGGCGATTGGCCTGCCACAAATCAAATTGTACCCGTTCCGGATCAGACGAGCCAGCCTGACCTTCGCCCACCGGAAACAGTAAACCGGGGCTATCTGCGCCTAAAGCCGCTCGCACCTGTGCGGCGACTTCTGGGCCGACTTCATAGTGGTGGACGCCAATCGAAGGTCCAATCCCTGCCAGCAGGTCGGCTGGCTGGGTATGATATGCTTGGCGCATCGCATCCACGGCGCGTGCAACAACCTGATTCACGGTGCCCACCCAACCAGCATGGACAATTCCGAGCGCTTTGTGGATCGGGTCGAACAAGAGAATGGGGACGCAATCGGCGAAACGCATCATCAAGGCCAGGCCAGGCCGGTTAGTCAGGATGGCGTCGGCGTGGCGGTGGATTTCTGCCGGCGGTCGCGGTCGGGTGGCCAGGACGACCTCTGCGCTATGGACCTGCCAGACATCAAACATAGCCTGGTAGTCCAGGCCAAGGACATCAAAGGCTTTACGCCGGTTGGCCTGGACATGCTCTGGGTTATCACCGACCGTGCTGCCCATGTTCAAACTTGCCCAGGGCGATTGGCTTTGACCGCCCCGCCGGGTAAAAATCGCCTGGACCAACCCCGGCCCGGCCAGCGAATCAAACGAATAATAGCGCAAACCTTGGCGTTCGTGGAAGCTCATCGCGACTTCACCGCCTGGCCAGCTCGCTGCAGGCGATATTCAATATACCGGCGGGTTTCGCGCATCGATTCCTCAATCGCTGGGAAACCAAACCAGGCAGTGGTAAATCCAAGCAAGAAGCCGGTCAGCAGACGCCAGAAAGGCGTACTCTCACGATAGGGCAGGAAGTTAAACGGCGGCTGGCTAAAGAGTTGGCTCAACCCATCGATCCCAATCGGCAGGATGCCAAATAGCAGCCAGGCATACCAAGGCAGAGCACGCAAACGCCGGCCAGTGAGGGCAAATAATAGCCCAAAGAGCAGGAGCGCACCATACATACTGATATCCCGTTCGCACAAGGCGACTTTATATCCCAGGGCGGGGTTGCCGGTGAAATTCCGGGCGGCAAAGACGGCTT
>CAZAGA010000162.1:0-7567 GCA_964484335.1 uncultured Anaerolineaceae bacterium | reverse complement strand
GGCTGTCAATTTCAAAACAGGCCTTCGCCTGGCCGAGCTGCTCCACTGCCAAATGGGCCGACGTCGCCAGCAGCACTGTGCTGGCACCGGCGTCCTGGTACTCTCGAGCTAGCTGGAACATGGCCGTGGTTTTCCCACCTGCACCAACCAGGGCCAGCCGCGGGCAGGGACCCAAGCGCAACGCTTTTAATAAATTCATCATTGCCAGCCCAATCGTTGGCGCATTTCCGGGCGCGTGAGCAATGCTTCCAGCACCCCTCCCCCCACTGCCAGCGCCTTATCCGAAACCAGGAAGCAACTTGCCGGGTCGTCACGGGGATCAACGTCCCCAATCTTCAAGCCGCGCCACACCCGCACCCCTGGGCGAAGAATCCCGCGCAGTACACCGGTAATTGGCGCCAGGACCGCCTGGCCAGCCACTTCGCCCACCGCCTGGCCAGCCTCGAGGTGCTCGCCGATCGCTGCTGCTGTATGCAGGACTCCATCGGCAGGCGAGCGCAAAATACGGTTGACTCTCACACCCGCCAGGCCGCCACCCAGGCCTTCCGGGATACCCGTATCCGGTAAAGCCGCCCCTCGCCAGATCACTCGTCCCATCTGATGACCGCGCTGGGTTTCAATCACCGCCTGGCAGTTTTCCCCGGCTGTAAAGCCCGGACCCAAACCGATCACGAATAAGTCCCCCGGATAGCCTGACTGAGGAGCCTGCTTGGTCATCCGCCCATCGACCAGAGCTGTCGGGCGTAAAACGGTTAAATAGCGCAGCTCTGGATCGACCAGGACAGGAATCTGCCCGGCAGCCAAGACAGCCCTGGCCTGTTCGGGTTGCCCAATCCGCTGGCCTACCACGCCTTCCACGCTGGCCTGGCTTTCATAGACTGCTTCGGCAAAGGACACCAGGCGGCGCACCACCAGGGGTTCTTCCAACTCGGTGATAACCACCGGCAACCCACAGTGCCACAGGCGTAGAGCCACCCCACTGGCCAGGTCACCGCCGCCCCGAATCAGAATCAGGCCCTCCATCGCCGGCTTCATCCAGTATTTCTCAACCCAGCCGCAATCCCATTAATCGTCGTCCCGATCACTTCCCGCACTGCCTGCGCCTCCGCTCCGTCTGGATCGGCAAGCTGGCGCAGCCGCCGTAGGAGATCCACCTGGATAAAGTTCAGGGGGTCAATATACGGGTTGCGCAGGTGCACCGAGCGTTGGATCACTGGCTCGCTTTCCATCAGCTCTTGGTGCTGGCTGATCGCCAGGATCATCTGGCAGGTCAGGTCATATTCTACCTGCAGCTGGGCGAAAATACCCTGCCCGGCCTGTGGGTCTGAAGACAGGCTTGAATACATTGCCGCGATCTGCATATCGGCCTTGAGCAGCGACATCTCGGCGTTATCCAGCAGCGCCCGAAAGAACGGCCAGCCTGCATACATCTCCTGCATCAGGTCGAGCTGGCTTGCCAGGGCATCCAAACCACTCCCCAGGCCAAACCAGCCCGGCAAGTTGAACCGGCTTTGCATCCATGAGAAAACCCACGGGATGGCGCGAATTTTCTCGACCGACTCAGCGCCAGCCTGGCGAGCCGCCGGGCGCGAACCAATCTGCAAGCGCTTGATCTCGTCCAGCGGCGTGACGCTCTGCCAGTATTCGATGAAACCTGGGGTATCGAAAACCAGCTTCCGATAGGCAGTTTGCGAAGCCGCTGCCATCTGGTTCATCGCCCTCCGCCAGGCAGGCGGCACAACCTGGCCAGGCTCGACGGACGGCGAGGAGGCCAGCAGCACCGCACTGACAATCTGCTCTAAATGACGGTGGGCAATCGCCGGATTGGAATAACGAGCAGCGATAATTTCACCTTGCTCGGTCAGACGGAAACGGCCATCCAGTGTGCCAGGCGGCTGCGCTCGGATGGCCCGGTTGGCCGGCCCGCCACCGCGCGCTACCGTACCGCCGCGACCGTGGAAAAGCGTCAGCGCTACCTGATGCTGGTGACAAACCCGGGCGATTTCTTCCTGCGCCTGGTACAGCGCCCAGTTGGCTGACAGGTAACCGCCATCTTTGTTGCTATCCGAGTAGCCAATCATCACCATCTGCTGATCGCCGCAGGTACGCAGGTGCGCCCGGTAGGCGGGCAGCGTAAACAGTTCCTGCAAGATGCGCGGGGCAGCCTGCAGGTCAGCAATCGTCTCGAACAAGGGCGCAATTTGCAGGCCATCTGCACAGCCCGTCCAGCGCGCGATCAACAGAACCGCCAAAATATCCGCTGGCGAGTGGGTCATCGAGACGATCATCGGCCCAAGCAGCTCGTTACCGTAAATATTTCTCACCCGGGCAACCAGCTCAAATAACGCCCAGGTTTCTGCCGCAGCCTGGGTCACCCCGGCCGGCGAGGCCAGATCGGGCGCTGGGGCGTCAATCAGGCGCGCCAGCAGGGCAGTTCGCCGGTGCGGTTCGGCCTCATTTGCCCAGGCATCCTCATCCAGGCGGACAGCGCGCAAGACTTCGCTGAGTGCGCGATTGATCCGCCCGGCGTCTTCCCGCAGATCCAGCTTTGCCGCCTGCAATCCAAAGATCTCGAGCTGACTCAGCAGCTTCTGGAATGGCCCGCCGGTTGCTTGTTCAGGCAACGCTGACCGGATCAGCCCCAGGGGCAAGTCCAGCTTATCCAGGCGAATACGCGCGGCGTGCGGCAGGCGCGAGAGCAGCCGGGATGTCATCTCATCCCGCGAAGCTTCCCCTAGGTCTTCTGCCAGCAGAGATAACGCCAGCCGGTAAGGCTCCCGGCTATAGCGCTTTTCCAGGTACAGCACGTGGGCTGGAAATGGCCGGCGATGATCGAGCCAGGCTTGCAATTCCGCCGGTGGTGGGACACGCCGCGCGCTCAGGCTCAGCCAACGTGCCAGGTCTTGAAACGAAGCACGGTGTTTCTCGACCGCCAGGCCGCGGTGTAAGCGTAAGGTTTCAGCCGTGACTTCCGTGGTGACGTTCGGGTTGCCATCCCGGTCACCGCCAATCCACGATGCCAGGGTCAACCAGCCCGGGCGGGGGTTTAATCCTGGGTAGTGCTGGGTCAAAGCAGCTTGCAGATCCGTATAGATTTGAGGTAAAACATCCCAAAAAACCCGGTCGATGAAATACAGGCCGGTCCGCACCTCATCCGTCACACTCGGCCGGTCGGTGCGCGAGCGTTCCGTCAGCCAGAAGGCGGTGATTTCGGCTTTCAACTCCTGGCGGTAGGCTTCGATTTCACGCGGCAGCAGACGCTCGTGGTTCAACCCAACCAGCCCTTCGGTGATGCGTTGCATTTTTGAGAGTATCGTTCGCCGCTTGGCTTCGGTCGGATGAGCTGTCAATACCAATTCGATCTTCAGCCGTCCCAATAGCTGGCCCATCTGCTCGGCTGTTACCCCCCTGGCTCTTAACTGCCCGACCGCCTCGGCGATCGAGTCGCGCCGTGGTTCAGGGTAGTTCTCCAGTTCGTGTTGGCGTAGAATCTGGACGCGCTGGTTTTCTTCCGCCAGGTTCACCAGGTCGAAGTACAGGCTAAAAGCCGAGGCAATGATTCGCGTCTGTTCTCCATCCAGGGTCTGCACCAATTGAGCCAGCGCGTCCAACCTAGCTTCTCCAAGCCGCCGCGCCTTGGCCAATTGGCGGACTTGCTCTTCCAACTCAAAAGCACCAGGCGTTTCCTGTTCCGCAATCACCTGGCCGAGAAGCTCGCCCAGAAAATGAATCGTGGCCGAAAGGTCCATAACGGCCGAGAGCGGTTAGATCTTTCCCAGGCCGCGCAGCACTCGCTCTGGGGTGAGCGGGAATTCATGGAACCAGACACCCGTGGCTTCATGCACAGCTGTAATCACCGCCGGGGCTAGCGGCAGGTAAGGCATTTCAGCCATCCCGCGCGCCCCAAAAGGCCCAATCGGGTCCGGATTTTCTATCACCAGGGAGTGAACCCGCTCGGGGACATCCAGCACCGTCGGGATCAGGTAGGTTGAGAGATGCTGGGTCTGAACAAAGCCATCCTTCTGGACAAAATTCTCCAGCACCGTATAACCAGCCGCCTGGACGACGCCGCCCTCAATCTGCCCAACTACCTGTTGAGGATTAATTGCCTTGCCAACATCATTCGCCGAGATGATATCAACAATCCGGACATGCCCGGTTTCCAGGTCAACCTCGACTGTAGCCGCCTGGGCGACATAGCCATAAGCAAAATTCGGCTCCGATTTGCCCGTCTGCGGGTCATAGGGGGTGGTACGCGGCGGCCGGTATTGGTAAACCGCCACCGCCGGGCGCTCCTCCGCTTGCCATTTCTCAAGCGCTGCCTGAGCCGCCCCGCGAATCGAATTGCCCGCCATAAAGGTCAACCGGGAAGCAGAAGCACTCCCAGAATTTCCCGTCAGCGCTGTATCAGACACAACCATCTCGACTTTCTCAAGCGGCAGGTTCAGAGCTTCCGCTGCCATCTGGGCAAAAGCGGTATGGGCGCCCTGTCCACAATCCGCGCCAGCATGATACACCACTGCTTTCTCAATCGTTCCGCCGCCATACAAGGCCACGCTGGCGGTACACTGCTCCGGTGCGCCGAAGGAAAAACCAACGTTTTTGAAGGCCGCTGCCACACCAGTGCCGCGCCGCAGGGCTGGATTTGCTGGCTGAATCTCGGCTGGGCGATGCCAGCCGCCGGCATTTTGCTGCCAACCGGCTTTCAGTGCCGCCTGTTCGATCACCAGGTCCAGGCTGACGCCTTTAGGCAAGGGCGTACCAACCGAGAGCAGCGAGCCTTCACGCAAGATGTTTTTCATCCGGATCTCGACCGGGTCCATTCCCAGCGCTTCAGCCAGGCGGTTCATCTGCATTTCAGCTGAAAAGGCCGCCTGTGGCCCGCCAAAGCCCCGGAACGCCCCACCCGGCAGGTTGTTGGTATAGACTGCATACGAATCCACCTTGACATTTGGAATTTCGTACGGACCAGTGCACATCAGCGTGGCATTGCCCAACACTTTTCCAGAGGTATAGACATAAGCCCCACCATCAGCTACCATCTCCACCTCGGCTGCCAGCAGCTTGCCATCTCGCCGGGCGCCCCACTTCTGGCGGATAATGTACGGGTGTCGCTTATGGTGTCCAATAATCGACTCTTCCCGGCTCCAGATAATCTTCACCGGACGCTGGATGCCGCGCTGGCTCATACGCCAGGCTGCCAGGGCCAGAACAATCTGCACCGACATATCCTCGCGGCCGCCAAATGCACCACCAATCGCCGGGTATATGACCCGCACCTGCTCTACCGGCAGGTTCAAAGCGTGCGCAATCTGGTCCTGATCTTTATGTGTCCACTGCCCAGCAACCACCACCGTCACCCGACCTTCCTCATCTATATAACCCAGGCCGGCTTCGGGCTGTAAATAGGCATGCTCCTGAGCCGGGGTGCGATATTCACCTTCAATAATCACATCCGAAGCTGCAAAAGCTTCGTCCATCTCCCCTTTGCGAATCCGGTAGTGCACCATCACGTTCGAATCCCGGTCCGGGTGGAGCAGCAGCGCACCCTCTTTCATAGCTTCCAGTGGATCGGTCAGCGCCGGCAGGTTCTCATATTCAACCTCGATCAGGCTGCAACCGTGAGCGGCGATTGCTTCGCTCTCTGCCACCACCACGGCAACCTGGTCGCCGATGAAACGCACCCGATCGGTATAGGGCTTGGCTGCTCCCGGGCTGCATAGCACCGGTTGATCATAGACGCCTAGGCCGTATTCATTCACCGGCACATCTTTGGCGGTAAAAACCGCAATTACGCCAGGCAAGGCCTCTGCTTTGGCCGTGTCAATTTTCCGGACGATGGCGTGCGGCCGCTGGGCAAATAGAATTTTCATATACGCTTGCCCAGGCATGTCAATATCCCCCGGGAAGAGAGTCTTGCCGGTGACTTTTCCGGCAGCGTCAAGACGGTGGACGGATTTTCCGATCGTGGACATATTCACATCTTCCTTGAGCTCGAGCTATGGATTTTCCTCATTATACTATTTCATCCCGCTGCCAAAGCAGACTCGCTGGCCTGGTTACGCCCTTCGCCAAGGCGCAGGAGCACCACGCCGCTCAGAATCAATAGGCTGCCGGCAATTTGGACGGGAAGCAGGCGCTCCCCAAGCAAGACGTAAGCCAACCCGGCAGTGATCGCCGGTTCCATGGTCGCGATCAAGTTCGCCACGCTGGCCGGCAAATATGCCAGGCTGACCGTGTACAGGCCATAACCGCCAATCGTCGGGGCAACCGCTAGCGCCGCCAGGACTGCCCAGCCAGCCCACTCCCGGCCCAGCCAGAATAGGTTGGCGCTGCCAGCGCCGCCGGGCAGCACGCCCGGCAGCAGGTTGTAAGCCAAGAGAAATATCGCTGCATATCCAAAGGTATACAGCAATGCTGTCCACGGGTATACGCCGCGCTGCGATGAAGCCTTCCCCATCAAGCTGTAGCCGGCAAAGGCAATCCCCGAGAGCAAACCGGTGATAATCCCGGACGGATTCAAACGCCAGGCTTCCAGGCTATGCGCTCCCGAAACAAACACACAGCCCGCCAGGCTCAGGCTGACCGCCAGAATTTTCACCAGCCCCAGGCGTTCGCCAAACAACTGCCAGCCAGCCAGGGCCGTAAACGCTGCCGAACTGTAAGCCAGCACCGTGGAAACGGCCGCACCGTTCAAGTCAACCGAAACCGTCCACAGCGAATTAAAAATTGAAAGCACAAAACCATACAGGATAAAGAACCAGCGCTGCCGGCGTTCCAGACGCAAGCGACCCGGCGCTTTGATCAGAAAGACAATCCCCAGCGTCAGGCAGACAAACAAGTCCCGCCAAAACGCCAATACCAGGGGCGGTAAGTTGTAATTCTCGGTCAGGTATCGAATGAAAATCGCCGTGAAGGCCCAAATAACCGTACCCAGGATGCAGATCAGGTAGCCCTGGCTGGTCCGGGAAGAATTTTTGATCCGATTAGAAATTGAGTCCAAAAGAAGCCTGCCGTCGAACCGAATTTTCTACCATTATACGATGAAACAAAAGTGGCCGGGACTGGCCTGGCCACTTTTGTTTTGCCTGAAATAGGGTGAGTAGATTCACTTACGGCTGCGGCCAGAAATGTAGCACCTTGCCGCTGGTCAGGACAGCCGTGTTGTAGCTGTACGGGTTGCCAGCCGAGCCAGCGCTGTTTTCCACACCCGAGGTCGCCGACAAACCATTATCATAAGTAGTCGATCCAAAAATTGAATCCTGGTACAGGATCCAGACATGGTTGCTGCCTTCGACCAGTTGGATCTGGAAGGTCACCCCGCTGGTGCCGACATTGTAGCGCCGGACGTCGCGCCATTCAATTACAAACACCCGGTTCGGAGCCGTTCCGGACGTGGCGGTGTAGATCGCCCCGCCAGAGGCCGGATTCAGGTCATCCCAGAAGGCGGCGATCATCGCGTTCGGGCGGGCAGTGTTCGGGATTGCCACGTTGTTATAGGCGGTGCTGGCGGTGCTGAAGTGGGCATTGCCATTCGACGAGATCTTGACCGAGGTGTAATTCGTCC
>CAZAGA010000161.1:0-7585 GCA_964484335.1 uncultured Anaerolineaceae bacterium | reverse complement strand
CGCTGGCCGCTACTGGGATGTGCTCAGCCTGGCGGAAACGACTTTGAACACTTTGAAAAGTGAAAAGAACATTGAAGAAACCTATTATTGGCGTGGGATGGCTAAGGCGGCGTTGGGAGACACGGCCGGGGCGATCGAAGATTACCGGTTGGCACTGGATTACCATGCCGGTTTCGAGCCGGCAGAGTACCAGCTTTCTCAATTGGGGGCCAGCGTCCCCTAAATGTTATAATCGTTCGTATGTCCAGACAAACGGTTGGTTGTGGGATTATTGTCCTGGTCGTCTTGTGCCTGGCGGGCCTGTTGATCTACCAGATCCCGGCGGTGAACGACCGGGTAGCCTGGCGGGTCGAGGCGCTGCAGGCGCGCTTGCGCTACGCGCTCAACCCGCCGGAGCAGGCAGTCTTCCAGCCGGTCGGCCAACCGCTGCCGAACATTGCTGACCAGCTGCCGACGGCTACCAAGACGACCATTCCGAACCCGACGGCAACTGAGCCGGGGCCAACTGCCACTCCGGAGCCTTCGCCCACCCCGAGCCCGGTGCCGACCCCGCTGCCGGGACAGGCGATGCTGACTGGAATCACGCATATGTATCAGATGTGGAACAACTGCGGGCCGGCCAACCTGGCGATGGCGCTTTCCTATTGGGGTTGGAAGGGCGACCAGCGAGAAACCGCAGCGGTGCTCAAGCCGAACAAGCGCGATAAGAACGTGATGCCATACGAAATGGTTGATTACGTCAATGAGCAGACTGATCTGGGCGCCTTGCAGCGGGTGGGGGGCGATCTTCAAATCCTGAAGGCTTTTGTGGCCGCCGGTTACCCAGTGATTGTAGAAAAAGGATTCGAAGGCGCTGGCTTCGATGGCTGGATGGGACACTATGAGGTGATTAACGGCTATGATGACCTGGAGCAGGTTTTTTATGTACAGGATTCCTACCAGGGGCCGAATTTGAAGGTGGGTTACGAACTGCTTATCAGCCAGTGGCGGGCGTTCAATTTCACCTATATTGTGATTTTTCCGGTTGATCGAGAAGGAGAGGTGCTGGATATCCTGGGGCCGCAGGCGGATGTGACAGCCAATTATCAATCGGCCCTGGCAAAAGCGGTTGCCGAGTCGAGCAGCCTGAGCGGGCGGGAGCAGTATTTTGCCTGGTTCAACCGAGGAGCGAGCCAGGTGCTGCTGTTCGATTATCAAAACGCGGCGATTGCGTTCGATGCAGCTTTTGCAAATTATCCCAATATCCCAGCTGAGGAGCGCCCATGGCGGATGCTGTGGTACCAGACCGGTCCGTATTTTGCGTATTATTATACAGGGCGCTACCAGGATGTGATCGACCTGGCGGATGGCGTGCTAAGCATCACCAACGAGCCAGTTTTGGAGGAGAGTTATTACTGGCGGGGTATGGCCAAGCTGGCCCTGGGAGACCAGGAAGCGGCAATTGCTGATTTTCGAAAAAGCGCTGAAGTCCATCCTGACTTCTTGCCAGCCGTGCAACAACTGCAAGCCCTGGGAGAAACGCCGTAATGGCAGTGAAGATTTTACATTTTGCAGATGCGCATATTGATATGGCCAACTATGGCCGGCATGACCCGACCAGCGGCTTGCCAATGCGGGTGGTCGATTTTCTGAAATCGCTGGATACGATTGTGGATGCAGCGATTGCGGAGCGGGTGGAGCTGGTGCTGTTTGCTGGGGACGCCTATAAGGATCGCACGCCGGCACCGACTTTCCAGCGTGAGTGGGGCCGGCGGGTAATGCGCCTGGCCCGGGCGGGCATCCCGACTTTGCTGCTGGTGGGCAACCATGACCTGGCGCCGGCGCTGGGCCGGGCGCACGCCCTGGAAAGCTTTGACACCCTGGAAGTGCCCCATATCCAGGTGATTGACCGGCCGACATTCTTGGGACCGGCCGACCTGGAAGGCTTACCCATCCAGGTGCTGGCGCTGCCGTGGGTGTCGCGCTCGGGATTGATGGCGAGCCTGGGATTGAGCGCGGTGGAGCCGACCTTGGTGTACGAGGAATTGGAGCAGCGGCTGAGTGAGCTGGTGAGAACCTGGTTGGATCAGGTAGACCCGGCGCTGCCGGTAATCCTGACTGCGCATGGCTCGGTCCAGGGGGCGATCTACGGCGGGGAGCGGACGGTGATGCTGGGCGCCGACCGGGCACTGCCTGCTTCATTGGTTAAGGATCCTCGCCTGGATTATGTCGCTCTGGGACACATCCATAAGCCTCAAGATCTGAACCCAGGCGCTCATCCGCCGGTGATTTACCCTGGCTCGATTGAGCGGGTTGATTTTGGCGAGGCGCAGGACGACAAGTTTTATATTCTTGCCGAGGTCGAGCGTGGCCAGACGCGGGTGAAATGGTGTAAGCTGGATCAAATCCGACCATTTATCGACTGCAGCGTAAAGCTGGAGAGCGACCAGTCTGTGATGGCAAAACTGAAAGCTGCCCTGCCGAAGCCTGAAAAACTGGCCGGGGCGATATTGCGGCTAACGATCGATTACCCGCGCGATTATGAGACTTTGATCGACGAAGCCGGGTTGCGCGAGCACACTCGTGAGGCGTTCGAGTTTCACCTGGTCAAGCGACCGCAGGCGGAAACCAGAATTCGCCTGCCGGAAAACCTGGCAGTGGGCAGCCTGGGGCCATTGGAGCTACTGGAGTTGTACTGGCAGGCAAACCATGCTGAAGCGGAGGAGATTGAAGCCTTGAATTCGTTGGCTGCTGAAGTGATTCAACAAAGCAAGACGTGATGGAGGGAAAATGAATACCCAGGAAAAACTTGAGAGCGCCCTGAAAGAGGCGATTAAATCTGGCGACGAGCTGCGCAAGCGCACGGTACGCCTGGCTTTGGCGGCGATCCGGTTTGCTGAGATTGAGCAAGGCAAGCCGGTGGAAGAGGCCCAGGCTCAAACGCTTTTACAGAAGGAAGTCAAGCTCCGCCAGGAGGCAATTGATGAGGCCCGCCGGGCGCAGCGTCCGGATTTAGAAAGTGCATCATGGGCTGAGATCGGCGTGCTGGAGCAGTTCTTACCCAAGCAGCTTTCTGGGGAAGAATTAGAAGCCTTGGCCCACCAAGCGGTGACGGAGGCTGGTGCAATGACGATAAAAGAGATGGGCCAGGTGATGAAGCTGTTGATGCCGCGCCTGCAGGGGCGCGCCAGCGGCGACCAGGCCAGCCAGGCGGTGCGGCGATTATTGGGTGGATAGGAATGGCATTTCCCCTCCCTGAGGTTTGGATGAGGATATATGCTGCGTAAACCGGTTGTGCTCACTGGAAAGCAGCGGCTGTATTACAGCCTGCTGGTGACCCTGGCAGCGGCGCTGGCCTGGGTGGCTTTGATGCTGCCGCTGCGCAGCCAGCTTCGCCCGGCTACGTTGCAAGCCGGACAGGTAGCGGGCGAGGATTACTTGGCTCAGCGCAGCCTGACCTATACCAGCACGTCGCTGACCGAGCTCCGGCGCGAGGAGGCGGCCGAAAATGTTCAACCGATCTTCACCCCGCCGGATACGACGATTGCCCGCCGGCAGTCTGAGCGGCTGCGGGCAGCATTGGCTTATATCAGCAGCGTGCGCGCGGATAGTTACGCTTCTGAGGAAGAAAAGCTGACCGATCTATCGGCCCTGGATGACCTTGAGCTGGATCAAGATACGCTCGCCGATCTCCTGGCTTTGAGCGATGCGCGCTGGCAGGCGGTTGGGCAGGAGTCGATTGTCACACTGGAAAGCGTGATGAGCAGCTCGATCCGTCCGGATGTATTGAAAGACGCCCTGGCGCGCGTTCCCAGCCTGGTGAGCCTGTCACTATCGGTTTCAGAAGCCAACACAGCAGCCAAGCTGGCAACAGGTTTTGTGACGCCCAACAGTTTCTACAGCGAGGAGTTAACCAATGCGACGCGCCAGGCGGCGCGGGAGGCGGTTGAGCCGGTCACGCGTACGTATGGCGCAGGCCAGATTGTGGTTCGACGCGGGCAGGTGCTGAGCGAAACGGATATCGAAGCGCTGCAGCAGCTCGGCCTGATTACCCCACCCCTGCGTTGGGAGGAGCTCGTCAGCGCCGTGGCAGTCGTATTATTAATGGTACTGTATATCCTGCTCTATTTCCGGCGCGACCCGAGCCTGTTGGGAAAACCCCGCCGTCTGACCCTGATCGCCTTCTTGTTCCTGGTTTTCTTGTTTACTGCCCGGTTGTTGATTCCCTATCATACGGTCATTCCGTATGCCTTCCCGCTGGCGGCGTACAGCCTGACGGTGGTGGCTTTGTATGGCGCTTTGTTTGCGATGGTGACCTCCCTGCCGCTGGCGGTGTTAGCCGCCTTCGGATTGGGGAATGCGCTGGATTTGACGCTGTATTACCTGGCGGCCAGCCTGCTGGGAATCCTGGCACTGGGGAAAGCGCGGCGGATGGCTTCGTTTTTATGGGCTGGCGCGGCGGTAGCTTTGGCGGGAGCGCTGGTCGTGTTTGCTTTTCGCTTGACTATGCCGGCCAGCGATTGGGTGGGCGTGGCGACCTTAAGCGGGGTATCGATCTTCAATGGCCTGGCAACGGCCAGCCTGACGATTCTGTTGCAATTCTTCCTGGCTCAACTTCTCGGTACGACCACCCCCATGCAACTGATGGACCTGACCCGACCGGACCATCCTCTGCTCCAAAAAATCCTGCGCCAGGCAGCCGGCACCTATCAACACAGCTTGCAGGTGGCCAACCTGGCGGAGCAGGCGGCCGAGCGGATTGGGGCGGAACCACTATTGACTCGTGTCGGCGCGCTCTACCACGACGCTGGAAAACTTGCCAACCCGGCCTTTTTCATTGAAAACCAGGCACCCGGGATGGAGAACCCTCATTTAGGGCTTGATCCGGTTGTCAGTGCGCAGATGATCATCCGGCACGTGCCGGATGGGCTGGAGATCGGCCGGAAATACCGCCTGCCAAAACGGGTGTTGGATTTTGTTACTGAGCATCATGGCACGACGCTGACGCGTTACCAGTATGTGCAGGCAGTGAAAGCCGCCGGAGGGGATGAAAGCAAGGTTGATAAGAATGATTTCCGCTATCCGGGGCCGCGCCCGCAGAGCCGGGAAACGGCAATCTTAATGCTGGCGGATGGATGTGAAGCGCGAGTGCGGGCGGAACGGCCAAAAGAAGAAGAAGATTTGCGGGCGATTGTGAAGGCGGTAATCGATGAGCGGGTGGGATCGGGACAACTGGATGATACCCACCTTACCTTACAGGACCTGACCGAAATTGTGGACTCGTTTTCGGCGACGCTGCGGGGGGTTTATCACCCACGGATTATCTATCCACAATTGGATCAACCGAGTATTTCTGAACTAACCACCCGGCCGATTGCCCCGACCGGACGGCGAAAAAAATCTGAGCCCACGAATGTGGCGCCTGGCGATACACCGACTTTCCGTGGAGGAGGAGCCTAAGGGATGATCAATTTGCAAATTTCCGAAAGCCTCAGTAGCAACCCGCTGGCGGTGCTTAAGAATCATGCATTCTTTGAACAGGCGGCCCATAGGACTCTGGAGCAGGCTCATTTCCAGGAAAACACTGAATTGACGGTGGTGTTGACTGACGATGCACAAGTGCATGAGCTCAACCGCCAGTTTCGAGATGTAGATGCGCCAACCGATGTGCTTTCTTTCCCGGTAGGTGAGACAGACCCAGATAGCGGCAACCTGTACCTGGGTGATATTGTGATCTCAATTGAACGAGCGGAAGCCCAGGCCAGTGCGGAAGGGCACTCCCTGGAGGATGAACTGCGCTTATTGGTGGTGCATGGGGCGCTGCACTTGTTGGGGCATGATCATGCAGACGAAGAAGAGAAGGCCCGGATGTGGGCGGCTCAGTCTGAGGTGCTGGCGCAGTTGAAGGCCCGAGCGGATGGGTAATTTTTGGAAGAGCCGGGTCGATTCATTTCGCTGGGCATTTGAGGGTTGGTGGTATGTCTTGCGCACGCAGCGCAATGCCTGGATTCATGCCCTTGTCAGCCTGTTGGTGATTGGAATATCCGTCTGGTTGAGGCTCAACCGGGTCGAATGGGCGTTGATCCTGATTGCAATTGCAATCGTCTGGACCGCCGAGTTTGCCAATACCGCCCTGGAAGCGGTGGTAGACCTGGCCAGTCCGGAGCAGCATTACCTGGCTAAGATCGGAAAAGATGTCGCTGCCGCGGCGGTGCTGATCACAGCGGTCAGCTCAGTAGTGATTGGATTATTGATCCTGGGACCGCCATTGCTGGTTAAAATCCAGGGCTGGATATCACGCTAGGAGAGAAGAATGGCCGGATTTCGTTTCGGAACTGTGGGTGCACCGCTTTCCAACCCGAAGAAACCAGGCGGCAGCGTGGGGGCAGTACTGCGCCTGGCCGAGCTGGGACTGACGGCGCTGGAGTTGGGTTGGGTGCAGTCGGTGCGCGTGAGTGAGCAAAGCTGCCTGGATATTCGGCGCACGGCAGCTGAAGCCGACGTCTTGATCAGTGTCCACGCGCCATATTTTATTAACCTGAATGCCGATGAAGAAGAGTGGCCAAAGTCGCGCAAGCGCCTGTTGGATGCGGCGTATTTTGGCAACCTGGCCGGTGCGAGCGATATTATCTTCCATCCGGGTTCGTATTTTGGAAAGCCGCCGGAAGAGGTCTTGCCGTTGGCGATCGAGCGCCTGGCGGGCTGTGCAGAGGAGTTGCGGCAGGCTGGCAACGCGGTGGTTTTGAGGCCGGAAACGATGGGCAAAGCGGCGATGCTGGGTTCGCTGGAAGACACCCTGGCGATGAGCGAGGGGCTGCGGGCAGCCGGGCTGCGGGTTGAACCGTGCCTGGATTTTGCTCACCTACATGCGCGCGTTGGGGACGGCTCAATGAATACGTATGAGGAGTGGCGGGCAGTGTTGGAGCGATATGGCGAAATCCTCGGTGAAAACGCACTTCAGCATTTGCATATTCACTTATCGGGGATTGAGTACGGCGAAAAGGGTGAAAAGAACCACCTGCCGTTGGAGGAGGCCGACCTGGATCTGCGGGGTTTATTCCGGGCGCTTAACGACCTGGGCTGTGGAGGGCGAATCCTGTGCGAAAGCCCAGAGATGGAAAATGACGCTCTGAAGATGCAGCAGACCTGGTTGGAGGTCAGCGGCGGATGAACCTGGATGAACGCCAGGCCGCTTTACGGCAGGTGCATGAGCGCTTGCGAGCCTGCCGGCTGTGCCTGGAAAACGGACATGATATTTTCCCCAGGGCAATCTTTTCGGGCAGCCTGGGAGCGCGGCTGATGCTGATCGGCCAGGCGCCGGGGATTACGGAAAAAGAAGCCGGACGGCCCTTTAATGCTGGCAGCGGGAAACGTTTATTTCAATGGCTGGGGCAGGCTGGGATCGATGAAGGTTGGTTCCGGTCTACGCAGTATATGTGCTCGGTGACTCGCTGTTATCCAGGCCGGTCAGGTTCCGGCAGTGGCGACCGGGTGCCTTCGCGTGCTGAGCAGGCGCTGTGTCGCCCCTATTTAGAAGCTGAGTTGGCCATTCTGGCGCCGGACTTGATCTTGCCGGTGGGCAGGCTGGCGATCCAGTTGTTTTACC
>CAZAGA010000160.1:2814-7601 GCA_964484335.1 uncultured Anaerolineaceae bacterium | reverse complement strand
GGACTTTCTCCCAAGGCTCCAACGGAGCCACTTCGCCCCCTCAGCCAACCCCTTTCGATTCCCCTTCCGCGGCCGGCTCCTCCGGTTTGGCAGTTTCGATCAAGCGCTCCTTATCCGCATGACATTGCAAACACAAATCCACTTCGAGCTCCTGCTGGGCAGCAGGAAGCACACTGGACGCGGTCGTTGGCGCTGGTTCAACAGGAACCTGGGCAGCCACCACCTCCAGTGCACCCTCCACCGGCGCCACTACACCGCTGGCCTGGCAGCCCACCAGGAGCAGGAAGATAATCATGTACGGGAATGACCAGTGAATACGGCGCATTTCGCCTGCCTTTCCGTCCAGTTTGTTCAGCATTTCACGAATGATTATATAAATAAATCCATACAGAAGCAAGTGTTATTGATAACAAATGCTTATAGGTCTTGCTTATTCATTTCATAAGCATAAACTATGCTAATATTAATTCACACAACCACTATACCTATAGTTTCTGTGCTAAACTTCACAAGGAAGGTTAATAACATGTTAGACGTCCATCAGCTCAATGTCTTCCTGGCATCCGCCGAAACGCTGAATTTTACTCGCGCGGCGAAGCAGCTTCACATGACCCAGCCGAGCGTCAGCCAACATATCCAGGGGCTCGAGCGCCATTTCGACCTGCCATTATTCATTCGAAATGGACGAAACCTGGAGTTGACCGATGCAGGAATGGCTTTGCTACCCCTGGCACGGGAGGCGGTGGGCCTGTCCATTCGCATTGATGAAACCATGCAATCTCTCAAGGGAACCGTCTACGGAAACTTGATTGTCGGTTGCAGCACCACCCCCGGCAAGTACATTTTGCCCCACCTGCTAGCCCGTTTTCATCATCTCTATCCACAGGTGCGAGTTACCTGCCGGGTGTCGCCCCAAACAGCGGCGCTGCGCGACCTGGCGGCTGGCGAAGATCATTTTGCGCTGTACAGCATAGACGCCGATGCATATCCTGACATCGAAGCAATCGCGTTTATTTGCGACCCAATCGTCTTGATCGCCCCGCTGGATCATCCCTGGGCGCAGCGCGGCGATATCGAGCCTGCGGAGTTGCTCGAAGGCCATTTCATTATGCGCGAGAGCGAATCAGGTACTTTTAGTGCAGTACGGGAAGCCCTGGCAACTCAAAACATCTCTACGGGCGACCTGAACATCATCATAACCTTGGGCAACGCTGAAGCAATTGCCATGGCAGTGCAAGAAGGGCTCGGGGTTGGATTTATTTCAAAGATGGTAATTGATCGGCTGTGCAGTGGGAGAGTTGCGGAGGTACACATTCGCGGGATCGAGATCTGCCGCGAGATTTTCATTGGACGCAACCAGCGCCGCTCTTCCACTGCTGCGCAGACTGCTTTTTGGGACTTTCTGACCTTATTCAATAAAGGCAATTTGGAAACTGCCCGAGGGTGAAATAATGAAGAAAAAAACTAGATCCAAACGACATTCCCTGAAACCATTCCTGGCCGGTTTTATGGTCTGGGCGCTGTGTATGGGTTTTGCCGCCCAGGCAGCCTGGGCGGCGCCAGCATGGCTGCCAGCAGCCCAAGAAGCCGGGACCGCCACACCACCTCCTGAAGGACAGCCAACGGAAGTCGCTCCGGCTAAAGCCTGCGCCGAATGCCACCCGGATGTGGATGACGCCTGGATGAATAGCCCACATGCCCACGCCTACGATGACCAAGAATTCAGCGCTCGCTGGGAATCGCTCGGCGAGCCTGGCGAATGCCTGGTCTGTCACACTACCGGCTACTCAGCCACGGATGACAGCTACAGCGCTCCGGGCGTCACCTGCGAGGCCTGCCACGGCCAGCCAGTTGCGGACCACCCCCCTGCGGTGATTCCGGTGCGCGCTGACACAGAATACTGCGGCACCTGCCACACCACTACCCTGGGCGAGTGGCGCCTGACCGGGCATGCGACTGCCGATGTTGGCTGCACCGACTGCCATAACCCACACAGCCAGGCCGCCTTGTTTGAAAACCCTGATGAGATGTGTGTTAATTGTCATAAGGATGACATTGGCGAGCACAAGAACGATATCCATATCACCAAGGGAATTGGCTGCGTGGAATGCCATACCCTGGTTCTGCCGCCAGAGACCCCGCCGGTCGATGGATTAGCTCCCACCGGCCACAGCTTCACAATCACCCCAAAGACTTGCGTAGCCTGCCATACCGATACGCTGCATATCGGCGAGCCGCTGCCAGGTTATGAAAACGGCGCAAAAGCAGCTGCCACCAACTCGCCGCAAGATTCAACAATTGCCATGGTTGTCGCCGAATATACGACAGAATCAGAAGCCAACGGCAATCTGTCCATTGAACAAACCATCCAGGCCCTGGAAACAGCCCTGGCCAGCGCCCGGCTCTCGTCCCTGTTCCAGGGCGGGATTATTGGCCTGGTCCTGGGCGGCTCGACAGCCTACTTCATTGCCCGAAACCAGCGCCGTGAGCCCCACCTCGAGGCAGAAGAGCAGAAACCCAACCAGACAGAAAAAGAGGCCTAAAAATGCGCAAGGCGGAAAAATCTTCTGCGTTGAAATACGTTCCCAACGAAAAGGGCGCTGAGGCAGCTTCTGGCACGGCGAGCCAAAAACCAGCTGGAAAGCAAAATCCCCTTGTAAGCCGGCGCGATTTGCTAAAAATCGGCGGCTTGACCGCCGCGGCGGCGGTCGTGACCCAGGTAGTGATCACCGGGCCGCTCTCCGCCGATGCGGTTCAGGGAATTGGACCGGCAACTCACACTGACAATGGCCATGGCGGTTCTTCCGACTACGAGTGGCACATGGCGATCGATCTAGATCGTTGCATTGGCTGCAATTATTGTGTAAAGACTTGCCAGGCGGTAAACGATGTCCCAGACGATGAAATGCAATGGAATATCGTCTTCCCCGAGCGCACCGAGTTGGGCGTCGATTTCTATATGAACCGACCCTGCCAGCACTGCCAGGAAGCGCCCTGCACGCGGGTTTGCCCGGTAGGAGCGACCTGGGTGCGTGACGATGGCCTGGTGGTTATGGATTACGATCGCTGCATTGGCTGTCGCTACTGCCAGGTAGCCTGCCCGTATGACGTTCGCCGCTTTAATTGGCGTGTCTCTGATGAACCAAATTCTAATACCCCCAAGTGGGGAACGCCAGAGGTCGAGCGCCGGCCGCGCGGGGTGGTTGAGAAATGTACCTTCTGCATCCATCGCATCGATCGCGGCCTGGCCCAAGGCGTGATGCCAGGGATCGACCCAGCCGCCACCCCGGCTTGTGTGGCGGTCTGCCCGGTTGGTGCACGCGTCTTTGGCAATATCAAAGATCCACAAAGCCCGGTCTCTCAATACCTTGCCGAACACGATACTTTCCGATTGCGCGATGAGTGGGGCACCCAACCCAAAGTCCATTACGTCCGTCCTGGGAATGGCAGGAGTTAACATGGCCACGCTGACGCTTAAGAGACCTTCTACCATCCGGCCCTATCACATCTGGCTAGCTTCCCTGTTGGCCTTGTTGATCATCGGTCTGATTGCCATGGCACAGGTATTGATTAAAGGCCTACAAGTCACCGACTTGAGCAACCGCGTTCCGTGGGGGCTTTGGATCACCCTCGACTTGTCCTCGATCGCCCTGGGCGCTGGGGCGTTCACTTTTTCAGCCGCGGTGTACCTGTTCCGGATTAAGCGCCTGGAACCACTGGCCCGCCCGGCCGTCTTCATTGGTTTCCTGGGCTACACCAGCGCAATGATCGCCCTGGCGATGGATATCGGTCGACCAGACCGCTTCTGGCATCCGTTGGTGTATTGGAATGTCCATTCGGTGCTTTGGGAAATCACCTGGTGCGTCATCCTATACTCTACCGTTCTGGTGATGGAGGTCATTGCCGTGGCAGGCGACTCCAAATTAGGGCAACGTTGGCCCTGGCTACATAAACTTGGGCACGCCTTGCATCGTTTAACCCCGGTTCTAGCAGTGATTGGTATGGCGCTCTCGCTGCTCCACCAGTCGTCCCTTGGAGCCACCTATGGTGTGTTGAGCGGGCGAGCGATCTGGTTCAAGCCATCTCTGCCGGTGATGTTCATCATCTCAGCTGTGGCTGGCGGGATGTCGTTGACCATGCTGGCCTCGATGATCGTCGGGCAATTACGCCACCAGCAGTACATCCCAGAGTCAGCCTGCCTGGCGACGACTCGAACGATTGGCCTGATCACCCTGGGGTATCTCTACATCAAGGTTTGGGACTGGGCAGCGACCTCCTATTACAGCAATTCCCCAGCCACCGCCAATATCCTGGCCCGATTGAATGCCACCACACCTTATACGTCGACATTTTGGGGTATTGAAATCCTGCTCAGTGGTCTGGTTCCAGCCCTGATCTTGCTACTGCCTAACCTGTGCCAGCGCAGACCGTTGGTCATGACTGCTTTAAGCCTGGTAGTCGTCGGGGTGGTATTGAATCGCTGGAATATCACCCTATCTGGCCTGGTCGCCCCGCCGCAGTGGTCCCCCGGCGTGTTAGGAAACGTCCTGGCGACTTCTTATTTCCCCTCGCTGATCGAAATTGGCGTTGGACTGGGAATTATTGCCTACGCGCTACTCGGTTTCACACTGGGTGTGCGCTACTTGGAGATCTATCCAAAAACAGACCAGAAAGAGCAAGTATAATACGGGCATGCCCGTTGAGAAACCTAATTTAGACTCCGCCTGGCTGCTGATCAGCCGGCTGGAGCGCCTATCGGCCGATTCAGTCTGGGCCCATCGCGCCAG
>CAZAGA010000160.1:0-2714 GCA_964484335.1 uncultured Anaerolineaceae bacterium | reverse complement strand
TGATCAGCCGGCTGGAGCGCCTATCGGCCGATTCAGTCTGGGCCCATCGCGCCAGTGGCTTGCGCGGCGCGCTGTTGAAAGCTATCGACCAAGTGGAACAGGCCAGCACCCAGGAACAAGCCCAGGCTTTCGAACGCCTTGGCTGGGCGATGAGTTTTGGCTATCGCGTTCTGGAGAACGCTGCCAAGGAACTGATCCGCTAGTAAAAAATTTTAACAACTGCTATTCGTGAATGATTCACTTATAGCAGTTCTCGTTCAGGAAGATAAGGAGAATGGAATGAAAAAAACTATCTTGACTGCTTTTATTTTCGTTTTTTTACTGGCAGCTTGCGCCTCCGCTACCCCGCAGCCGCTGGTCATCGAGGACGCCTGGGCGCGCCCGGCGTTGAGCGGGCAGACCAGTGCAGTCTATTTCACTATTAAAAACCCGAATAATGCGCCAGATTTCCTGGTTCAGGCTTCCAGCGATGTCGCTATGCAAACTGAGGTACATAACACATCGATGGATGCTCAAGGGGTTATGAAAATGGAACACCAGGCCAGTGTAGAAATCAAAGCCAAGGATTCGCTCGCCTTTGCCCCCGGCGGCCTGCATATCATGCTGATGAATCTAAAGCAGGACCTAAAGGTCGGCGACACGATTGAGGTGCGCCTGCGCTTCGAGAATTCGAACGAGATCACCCTCCAGGCGACCGTCCGAGAAACGCCCTGATCGAATAATGACATTTATCAGGGGGAAATTGTGACAGGCCAGTATTGTCAACCTGGCCTGCCTCTGATATTGTTGTGGCTAACGATAAAATTATTGAAATTAATTTATGGTTAGCCACAACAATTCGATGGAAAATAACCTTAACCCAAACGAAAGACCTGCCCTCAGTGAGAGCGAAGAAATGTACCTGGCAACAGTAGCCAGGCTGCAGGAAGCTGGCCAGGCCGGACCGGTACCTTTGGCCAGGCTGGCAGAAGAGCTGGAAGTCCTACCGGTCTCTGTGAACCAGATGATCCGCAAGCTGGAAATCGCTGGCCTGGTCGCTTACCTGCCTTATAGAGGGGTAGACTTGACCACGGAAGGCACAAAAGAAGCACTGCGCATTCTACGCCACCGCCGGCTGTGGGAAGTGTTCCTGGTCGAGCATCTCCATTACAACACACGCGAAGCGGCTCCCCTGGCCTGCCGCCTGGAACACGTTTTTCCGGCTGAAGCCGCCAACCGCTTGGGTGTTTATCTCGGGAGCCCCGTTGTAAATCCGGATGGGTTACGCATCCCAGCCGCCATCACCGACCCCATTCGGATCCAAATTACCCCGCTTAGCCAGGTTCGCCTGAATGGATGCGGAATGGTGGCAGAAATCAACTCTGATCCGGTCACGCGCAAATTTCTGAGCCTACAGGGGATCCGTAGTGGTTCGAAATTAACCGTCCTGGCGAATGCAAGCTCCGAGATCCTGACAAAGACTGGCGAGGGGCAGATCGTCATGCTATCGGCTGCAATTGCGGAAACGATCTGGTTAACCCAGCTCGAGGATAAATGCAAAACATCCTGACCACCGTCCAGGCCAACACGGCCGCACCGCGAGAAAAAGGAAGCGCGGCCTGCCACCAGGCTCCGCAAATCGATCTCGATGGTTACCCGCTGGTGGTAATCGTCGGCTCGCCCAATGTCGGCAAAAGCGTGCTTTTTAACCGCCTGACCGGTGCGTACGTCACTGTCTCCAATTACCCGGGTACTACAGTCGAAGTCACGCGCGGCAAAGCCAGGCTGGGAGGACGGGAAATTGGCGTTTTGGATACCCCGGGGATGTACAACCTGCACCCGATCACCGAGGAAGAGCGAGTCGCCAGCGCGATCTTGCTCAACGAGCGCCCAGCCGTAGTGATTCATGTGATCGACGCCAAAAACCTGGAACGCATGCTGCCCATGACGCTTCAGCTCATCGAAGCCGGTTTGCCACTCATCCTGGCTGTGAACCTGATGGACGAAGCCGAGCTGCTAGGCATCCAGATTGATCTTCCAACCCTCGAACAGCGGTTGGGAATTCCCTGCGTGGGCGCTGCGTTTACCAATGGACGTGGCGCGGCTGAAATCCACCGGGCGATCGAAGGGCGAATCAACCAGGGGGCGTTGGCTGTAAAAGTAAACCCAGGCTTGGTCGAATATCCAAGTGAGCTGGAAGCTGCTATCCAACAAGTTTCTGAGCTGATTGAGCCTGGCTGCCCGATCGCCGAGCGCGGAATGGCAATTTTATTGCTGCAGGGTGACCCAGAAACGCTCCATCGAATCAACAACTGCCAGCCGGAAGCAGCCCAGGCAATCCGCATGGCGGTGGCTGAAGCCCAGCAGCGCTACCGCCAGCCGCTCTCCTTTGTGATTACGAATGCCCAGCGCCAATCCGCCCTGCAGATCATCGAAGGCTTATTTACTGTGAACCGCACCGCTCGACCGTCCTTTTCAGCCCGGTTGAGTGATGCCATGCTCCGGCCTTTAACCGGAATACCCATTCTGCTGCTGGCAGTCTTCCTGTTGTACGAATTCGTCGGTGTCTTCGGGGCGAAAATCCTGGTTGAATGGCTAGAGACCCACCTGTTTGAGAACTGGATCAATCCGGGGATCGATAACTGGCTGGGCAGCTGGGTCCCCTGGCCGGCCCTACGCAGCCTGATCGGCGGCGATTTCGGGGTAGTCACACTTGGGCTGCGCTACGCCTTCGC
>CAZAGA010000159.1:0-7604 GCA_964484335.1 uncultured Anaerolineaceae bacterium | reverse complement strand
CTCCTACCATGAACAGGTCGCCGTGAGCGAAGTTGATCATGCGCAGGATGCCATAGACCATCGTATAACCCAGAGCAATCAAAGCATAAATACTGCTTAATTGCAGTGCATTCAGCGCTTGCTGGAGAAAATAGGTCATAGCTTTTTTCCTGTCAGGACAGTTCCAGGCGCAACGAGAGAACCCGGTTACAGGCTAAACCGCTGGGGGGAGCGATCTAGCCTGTAACCATGGTTTTTCAGAACAGCTACGGTTTGCACCGTCAGCTTGCATCAAGACTATGGGGCCGCGTTGGCAAAGAAAGTGAACTTGCCGTCCTTAATTTGCAGGATCACGGCGCTCTTAATCGGGTCACCAGAGCCTTCCTGGAATTGCATCGTGCCGGTGACGCCTTCATACATCGGGATCTTAGCCAGGGCTGCGCGTACTGCCTCGCGGTCAACCTTGCCAGCAGCCTGAAGCGCCTTCCACAGCAAACCGAATGAGTCATAGGTCAAAGCAGCCACATCATCCGGGGTATTGCCGTACTTGGCAGTGTAGGCGTCAATGAAGCCCTTGGCAACCGGGGTGGCGTTGTCGGCGGCATAGTGGGTACTGAAGTAGTAGCCCTCGCAGTCTGCGCCGCACAGGTTGATCAGCTCCGCGCTACCCCAGGAATCGCTGCCCAGGAATGGGACGGTGATACCCAGCCGCTTGGCCTGCTGGATTTGCAGCGGGACTTCGCTGTAATAGTTAGGCAGGAAGATCACGTCTGGGTTAGCATCCTTGATCTTGGTGAGCTGGGCAGTGAAGTCCTTGTCATTGGTGGTATAGGTTTCAAAAGCGACCACCTTTCCACCGTTTTCTTCAAAGGTCTTCTTAAAGAACTCGGCGATGCCCTTGTTGTAATCTGAGGCAATATCGTACAGCACGGCGGCATTCTTGGCGCCCAGGTTATCGAGGGCAAACTTGGCCACCACGCGCCCCTGGAAGGGATCGATGAATGCAGCCCGGAAGACATACTTCTTGGGCTGGTTGGTCTTCGCATCGAGGGTCGTCAAGGGATTGGTTGACCACGGGCTAATCAGGACGACCTTCGAACTTTCAGCAATCTCGGAGGCCGGGATGGCATACCGGCTGGCATTCGGCCCGATGATTGCCACGACATTGTCCTGGGTAATCAGCTTTTGGGCCGCCGAGGCCGATTGGTCAGCCTTGCCGGCATTGTCTTCGATAATCAACTCGACCTGGTACTTCTTGCCAGCGATTTCCAGGCCGCCCGCATCATTGATTTCTTTCACGGCCATCTCAGCAGCGTTCTTGAAGGATGCGCCGACGGCCGGGATATCGCCAGTCAGCTCACCGATCCCGCCGACTTTAATGACCGTATCGCCTCCTGCACCCCCACAGGCGGACAGGAGCATGCCAATGGCCACGATCAGACTGAACAGCAGCATTCCTTTCTTCATGTTTCTCTCCTTAGTCAGATCCAAATTCAGGCATATGCAAATCCAAAAATCTGCAGCTTCGTCTCCAGAACAATTAAGTAGAAGATCACCTCCTTTGATCCACTCCGGATAGCCTAAATTGTTAAAACCCCCATGGAACACTGGATGCAATTGACATTCTCATTTTGTCAAAAGCGGGCTGAAATGTCATGTGACATTCATCACTTCATTATCATCATTTAATCATTGCTGGTCAAGCTTTCTAGGAAAATTGATCGGCGTGCAAATTTAAACCAAGCAGAGTAAAATGGAACCATGCTAGAATCAGAACTGAGATTCTTTTTTGCACCCCGCGGCGTGGCGGTCGTCGGGGCGTCGCATGACCCAACCAAGCTGGGTTATGGCCTGGCTCGCAACCTGGCGCTTTCGAGCTATCCAGGGGCTATCCACCTAGTTAACCCGCAAGGTGGCAGCTTGTTCGGCCAGCCGGTTTACCCGCGGATCAGTCAAGCGCCTGACCCGATCGACCTGGCGCTGCTGCTGATCCCGGCAGCCGCCATGCCGGGGACGCTGAAGGAATGCGGCGAACGCGGCCTGCAGGCGGCAGTGATCATGGCGGGCGGCTTTCGCGAGACTGGCGCCAATGGCGCAGCCCTGGAAGCCGAATGCCTGGAGATTGCACGCCGCTATGGGATGCGCCTGCTCGGGCCGAACTCCGTCGGGTTGCTCGACACCCACCTGCCGCTGAATGCCACCTTCTTGCCGCAAGCCGAAACCTTGCCAGGTGAGGCGGCTTTCATCTCTCACTCGGGTGCGATTTGCGCTGCAATCCTGGATTGGTCGTCTTGCCAGGGACTCGGCTTTTCACGGCTGATCAGCCTGGGGAACCAGGCAGACATCAATGAGACCGATGCCCTGGCAGCCATCGCTGGCGACCCAGCGACGCGCGTCCTGACGATGTACCTGGAAGGGATCAGCGATGGGCGGCGTTTCATCGAAGTAGCCAGTCAAGTCGCCCGCCAAAAACCAATCGTAGCTTTGAAAGTCGGGCGTTTTCCAAGTGGGCAGCAAGCGGCGGCTTCGCACACGGGTGCCCTGGCCGGAGAGGAGCATGCCTATGAAGCCGCTTTCCAGTGCGCTGGGGTGCTCCGGGCAGATACCAGCCAGGAGCTGTTTGACTGGGCGCGTGCCCTGGCCTGGTGCCCCCCGCCATCCGGGCGCCGGGTGGCGATCTTGACCAATGCCGGCGGCCCGGGGGTGACCGCAGCGGACGCGATTGAGCTGAATGGCTTGCACCTGGCGCAACTTAGCACAGCAACAACCCAGGCTCTGGCAGCGCTACTGCCGCCGGCTGCCAACCTAAAAAACCCGGTCGATATGCTGGCTTCGGCTTCGCCCGAGCAGTATGCCAGCAGCCTGCACCTGCTCCTGGACGACCCAGGAGTGGATAGCGTGATGGTCATCCTTCCAGCACCGCCAATGCATCCGGTAGAAGGAGTAGCACTGGCCTTGATTCCAATCATCCAGTCGGCTGCCAAACCGGTTGTAATCGCTTTGATGGGCGAACGACTGATCCAAAGCGCGGCCCGGCTTTTTCGAGCGGCACAGGTAGCGGATTATCGTTTTCCCGAGCAGGCAGCCTCGGCGCTGGGGGCGCTGGCGGCCTGGGCAAAGCGGCGCGACCTGGCGCCGGCCCAGCGGCCCAAGGGCCTCGACCGGCGGGAGGCAGAGCGAATCCTGGCTGATTGCGCACGGTCCAGCTCAGGCTTCCTGCCCAGCGAAGCAACCGCCGGACTGATGAGCGCTTACGGCATCCCGGTTCCACAGGCCAGCCTGGCAAAGACCGCCCCGGAAGCCATCCAGGCGGCCAGGCGCTGCGGGTACCCGGTCGCGTTGAAGATCGTCTCGCCGGAGATTGCCCATAAATCGGACGTAGGCGGGATTGCGTTGAATTTACACACTCCAGAGGAAGTCCAGGCAGGCTTTGCCCAGGTGATAGAAAATGCTCGCACGGCCCGGCCAGAGGCCAGGCTGGAGGGGGCGCTAGTGCAACGGATGATTCCGGCCGGCCAGGAGGTAATCATCGGAGCGATACAAAATCCCCAGTTCGGCTCGCTGGTGATGTTTGGCTCGGGCGGCGTTGAAGTGGAAGGACTGAAGGATATCTGTTTTCGATTGGCGCCATTACCGGTGGAAGAGGCCGAGCAGATGCTGGAAAGCACCTGGGCCGGCCGCAAGCTGGCTGGCTTCCGCAACCTTCCGCCAGCCGATCGGGCAGCAGTGTTGGACTGCCTGGTACGGCTGGCCTGGCTGGCAACCGATTTTCCGCAGTTAACCGAGATCGAGATCAACCCACTGCGCGTCCTGGCAGACGGCCAGGGAGCCGCAGCGGTCGATATCCGGGTCAGAGCTGGGTGAAAATCGCCTGTGCCAGGGCCGACAACTGGGCCAGCCCGGCCGCCAGCGGGGCAGTGTTGATGCACTCGTGAAGGGTATGCGCCCCTTGACCAGTGGAGAGACCAATACAGATGGCCGGGTACCCTCGGCTGAGCGGGATATTGGCATCGGTTGAGCCAATCGTCAAAGTCGGCTTAAGACCCTGCTCTTCCAGGCTGCGCATGGCCAGGGCGACCAGCGGGTGCCGGGGGGAGAGGCTTCCAGCCGGTCGCTGGCCAATCTGCTCGCTTTCAAACAAGACATCAGCCCGCTGGGCGTCGGTAGTGATCGCCTGAACCCGGGCGACCAGGTTCTTGAGCGCCTGTTCGCCCTCAGAGCGCAAATCCAGCTCGAGCCAGGCCTCGCTGGCGATGGTATTGACAGTTGTCCCACCAGAGATCACGCCGACATTCAGGGAAGTACGCGGCTCGCGCGGTAAATTCAAACTCGCCAAGTTATTCACCAGGGCAGCCAGGTGATGGATAGCTGAAGGACGGCCGTAGTCGATCCATGAATGGCCACCGGGGGTGCGGGCGGTGATGCGGTAGCGCTGGACACCCAGGGCGCGGTGGTATACCTGGCCAAGCGCCATACCCTCCAGGATCAAGTAGGCGCACACATCGGCTCCGAAGCGATCGACCACCGCCCGCATGCCTTTCAAATCCCCCAAGCCTTCCTCGCCAACATTGGCGACCAGCCACAGGTCGCCGGGCAGTCTGGCCTGGCGCGCCTGCCAGATCAGCCCAAACAGACCAGCCACCCCTAGCGAGTTATCGCCGATCCCGGGGCCATAGATTTTTTCGGCCGACCACTGGACGGTCAGATCGGTAGAGTGGGGGAAGACGGTATCGGTATGGGCTGAGACGATCAACGGGCGGCCTTCGCCAGCGCCAGGCAGGCGGCCATAGACATTCCCCAGGCTATCCTGCTGGACATCTAGCAAGCTTTCCTGCTCGAAACAACTCCGGATATAAGCAGCCCGCTGGCTTTCTTGAAAGGTTGGAGCCGGGATCTGCTGGATAGCAATCGCTCGCTCGAGGACACGCCGGGTGATTTCGGGATCTAGCATAGTTATACCTTTCGAATCGACTGTTTGAGCGCTTCCAGGCGGGCTTGGGACAGGCCTGGCAGAGCGTCGAGGGCGTAAGCTGGGTCATTGCCCTCAACGACCAGGGAGGCGGAGATATTGCCGTAGAGCACAGCCTGGAGTGGATCGTAGGTTTCCCGGTAACCGGCCAGGAAGCCACCGCAAAAGGCGTCGCCAGCACCAATCGGGTTGACCAGGCGAGCCGGGTAGGAGGGAATATCCCAGCGCGTATGGCTGGCGGCGTCGTATAGATACTGGCCGCTCTCACCGCGCTTAATGACGATAATCTCGCAACCGAAGAACGCCATGGCCTCGGCAATCTCCCAAAGATCCTTACTGCGACCCTGGAAAAGAGCCAGGGCTTCCTCCTGGGAGGGCAGAAAAGCCGTCAAGCCAGTCAGCAAGGCTGGAACATCTTCAAAGAAGGTGGGGGTCATGTAGCCAGCAGCCGGGTCGAGGGTCACGGTGGTAAACTGCCGCTGGCGCAAGATCGCCGGCAGGACGCTGTGGGTCAGGTAGTCGAGTGGGCATAAGTGGGCGGCATTTGCGTCCAGGAAGTCAGTTGGGATATCGCCCTGGCGCAGCGAGCTGGGCAGTAAGCGCGTCCGGCTGTCGATCTGATCGCGATTGCTGCGATAGCCGAGCAAGGGGCGTGGCAAGGTCATTCCCAGGCGAGCAAAATGGACTACCGGGTCTTCGTTCGAGCGGGTCACCCGGTCTGAGAAGGCGGTGAAGGTGCGCAGATCCTGCATATCGGGAACCCGGCTCACCCCGCATAGGTCCAGCCCGGCCTGAGTGTACTTGTCCAGCCACTCCTGCGGGTAATCCTGGCTGACCCTGGCGATCACCCCGGGCGGCGGATCGGGCGCCCAAACCGCCAAACCCACGGCAGCATTGAGGGCATTTCCACCGGGCACATCCAACAAGACTGAGCCGTCAGGGAAAATAATATAGTCACGGGTTATACGCCCGGCAATTAAGAAGCGAGGAGAAGATGGATCGGTCATGTCAATTTTCCGGCGCCCAAAGGAGTGGACAATCTCCAGATCAAATAGTGGATCAGGTATAATTCGGGCGATGACTCCCTTACAGATATTTTACTTCAGAGGCTGGCTCTGGCTGGTAATCGGGGTGTTTTTGCTGTCCGCCTGCCAATCCCGCCCGACTGAAACCAGCCTGCCAAGCCGGGAAGAACCTGCGTCCCAGGCGACCATCCCCAGCGCGACGCCAACCGCCACGCCCGAGCTGCCCAGCCCGACGCCTCAACCCCTGGCAGCGCGGATCAGCCGGAACGGCAGCCTGGCGGGCGAGATCAGCCTGGCAGACTATGAGGCGGAGCTCAACCGCTACCAACAGGCGACTGGCCAGATAATCGACCCAGCGGGCCGGCAGCGCGTCCTGGACGAGCTGATCAACCTGGAGCTGCTGGCCGAAGCGGCAGATGAGAGCGGCTATGTACTGGACGAGGCCACCCTGCAAGAGCGGATCGACAACCTTGCCAGCCAGATGGGCGGGCAGCCAGCGCTGACCGATTGGCTGGCGACAAATAACTATAGCGAAGCCGATTTCCGCCTGCAGCTCGGGCGCGCTGCACGGGCAGCCTGGATGCAAGCGAAGTTCCTGGATGAAGTCCCTACCAGCGCCGAACAAATCCACGTATTGCAACTGCTGTTTCGAACAGCGGAAGAAGCCAACCAGGCTTACGCCAGCCTGCAGGCCGGTGAGAACTTCCAGAGCCTGGCCCGTCAAACCGACCCCCTGACCGGGGGCGAGATGGGCTGGCTGGCGCGCGGCCAGCTTTTCTTCCCCGAGCTTGAGGCAGCCGCCTTCCAGCTCCAGGTCGGGCAGTACAGCCCAGTGATCCAGACCACCTCCGGATACCACATCTTGTTCGTGCTTGAGCGGCAGGCAGAGCGCCCGCTAGACACGCAGGCCCGGCTGGCGGCAGCCGAATTGGCCCTGCAGACCTGGCTGGATGCTCGCCGGCAGGAAAGCCAGATCGAAATCCTCGTCCCGTAGAATTCAGGCCCCCGCCGATTCGATTCCCTCCAGGCTAGCCTTCAGCATCCGGAAACCGCCAAGCGGCTCGATGGTGTAGTGTGGAACACAGGCTGGGACCAGGGCAGTTTGGTACTGCTCGAGGTCAACTTCATCTCCGCCGGATCGCAGGCGGGCGTTACCTTCGATCACCGTCAGGGCGTGAAAAGTTTCCCCAGCTGGAGTGAGTGTAATCGGCTGGGCCTGCGCGGCGATAAGTTCCAAGCGGAAATAGGGCGATTGGATTAAGATAGCCGCCTGCCCATCGCCTGGATGGGGGGCAGGGGCAACCAGCGGCTGAGCGGCTGGATTGGCGACCGCCACCGATTTGTCAATATGCAGAGTGCGACCCTTGGTCAGTGGACGATCCCAGTCGTAAATCCGGTAGGTCAGATCGGATGCTTGCTGGACTTCATAGGCGAACAAACTCGGGCCGAGCGAGTGAATCAAGCCGGCTGGCATGTAGACTGTATCGCCGGTATGCACTTCGTGGTATCGCACCAACTCAACCAGGCCGCCTTTGCGAATGGCGGCTTCGAGGGTCTCGGCCTGCGTCCCTGGCCGCAAGCCGGCGATCAGTTTTGCCCCCGGCGTGGCATCCAGGATATGCCAGGCTTCA
>CAZAGA010000158.1:0-7620 GCA_964484335.1 uncultured Anaerolineaceae bacterium | reverse complement strand
AACAGGCGGGGAAAATAAATCTTCGATACCAGGTGTGCGTTACTAACCAATGAGGTTGAGCTGCGGCTGACAGCGGTCGAAAAATAGGTCCATGGCAGTAGCGCCGCATATGTAACTAGCGGGTAGGGCAGATCGCTGCCAGATCCAACGCCTAGCAGGTTGTTGAAGAATAAAGTAAAGATCAACATGGTCAGCAAGGGTTGGAGAAGGATCCAGCCAACCCCAAGCAGGCTTTGCTTGTAGCGAACTTTTAAGTCACGCCAGACCAAGAAGAATAAAAGTTCACGAAATTTCCACAGCTCGCGCCAGGGCAAGTTGACCAGGCCACGGCTGGGCTCGATAATTGCGAGCGGTTTCAGTGGCTGGCTGGTTTGAGGAATTACCGGGGCATCAAAGTTGTTCATTTTTTCTTGGTCAGTTTACTAATTCTGAAGAATAAAACCACGCTGACCAATAGAGCAACTGGTAGGATTGCGGCAATCACAGGCCAACCTGTGCCCTGAATGGGAGCGTCCGTCTCAGGACCGGTGTCAAAGTCGAGGGTAGGCGTTGGGATCGTCACTGCCATCCCGGGGCCGGCTGTTGGGCGCACCAGGGTCGCAATCGCTGTCGGGGTGGGGAATGGTATTAATTCGAGTGCACTGGCCGAGGTTTGCTTGGTGGTGTACCAGTATTGAATCATATTCCTGGATGGTCGTTCATCCCAAAAGACAACATGCAACTGGTTGCCAGCGCTTAAGGCCATGACAGGATGTTCGATATGGCGTAAGGTCTTTGGATCAATATACTGACCCACTGGCGGGATACCGTTCTCATCGCCAGAAAGTAGAATTTGGGCTGGCGACCAGCGCATTCCCTGAAAAAAGGAATACCAAACCCGCTGGTCATAGGTTGTAACTAAATGCAGCGTCCCCAGGCTATCAACCGCTAGCTGCGGCGCGCCTTCCGAGCCTCCGAATCCGGCTGGGATGACCACGTTGGTGTTTCCCCAAGTTTCACCACCATCCGGCGACCAGCGATGGAAGCGGCCGCCCGTCCCCGCCGCGCCATTCCAGGCGCAATGCACCTCATTTTGTTCGGTCACCACGATATTGATCTGGTTGAAGTTCTCCGGCGCGATTTTCAAGGCGCGAGACCAGGTCAATCCACCATCATTTGAGTGGCTGTAGTACAGTCCTATCGGCGGCCAGCCGAGTGGAAGCTGGTATTCGACCCACACGACATGGATGGTTCCATCGGATCCGATCGCTCCTTCCAGGTAATTGGCGCTTGCGTCGGCAGAGTTCGTTTGTGAAATCCGGTTTTCACTTGACCAGGAATAACCACCATCTTCCGATGTGACCATCGCCGGACCGGAAGAAGACAAGCCCGGGTAGACCAGGTAGAGCCGGTCCTGGCGATCGATCAGGATGGCTGCTTGCTGGTAGCCGCTGGCAATTCCTTCTGCAATGGACCAGTTGGCGGCTGAAATTGCGCCCTTCACAGGCGCCTGGCTGTAGTAAATGGTATTGCCATCCGACCAGACCAGGTGGATCGTCCCACGGCTATCGACGACAGCATTCGGGCCGCTAATCTGGGTTCCGTTGTAAATATCTTGCGGTTCTGACCAGGAGCGCCCGTCCCATTGGGTGTAATTCAGGGATTGCGGTCCATCATTGTGCGGGCTCCAGAAAAGGTGGAGCAAGCCACTTTGATCTGCAACCAGGAAAGGCTCGGAGGTTTGTTCCTGCCGTTCGGCGATCCGGATCGGGAAGGACCAATCAAATGGGCTGGTTTGCGCGGCTGCCTGGAATAATGGAGTGAACATGGCTATTGCGACAATTGCCAGGGTGATAACCAGCTTCAAACGGTGGGTATTCAAGGTAACCATCAAAGTCTCATTTTGGGGAGGGCTTGGCTCAGGGTGCATTCAGGACGGCTCGGTCGGGTGGGTTGACTTTATAAACACGGATCAGCTCATCTGGAAGCTCGAAAACCAGCTCCAGGCGATTTTGCTCGTCCAGATCCTGGATGAATGGAAGCGCGGTCTGCATCCGTTGGCTGTAGGTGGGTTGATAAACTGGCAGCATCCAGCTAATTTCTGGCGCCACAAGCACGAAGTTGATTTGCTTTTCTTCCAGTAACCGGTCCAATTCCGCAAGTGAAGTCAGGTTCCGAGGCAGGCTTGCGGTTACGCGACTGCTATACAGGTAATCAATCACTGGGTATTCGCTGAGCAGGACTGAATCTGATGAAGTATTATCTCGTAACCAACTGGTTCGCTGCTCGAGCAAGCCGATATGCAATCGGCTGTCGGCCAGGGTGATAGACTTGTATATGGATAACACCAGGATCAACACGCCAATGGCTGCCAGGCCGGCCTGGATGGTTCCCACCAGGGGGCGAGACCAGCGGCTTAAGATCAGCAGGATAGCCTCAATTCCTAGTAAGAATCCCACTAAGAGTTGTGGGGCGATTGGATTGAGGAAACGAGGTTCATTCCAAACCCAGGCGAACAGGCTAAAAAAATAAACTAGGCTGGACAGGTTGAAAACGGTTAAGGTTTCCGTCCGGATCCAGCGAATATACCCAATCACAATGAGCAGCGAGAAGAGGTAACCAACCAGGGATGGTAAAAATGGCAGGCCGATCTGTTTTGCAAAATTTTCCTCACCCTGGGTTCCTGCGAAGGGGAAGACAGCCGTGCGCAAGCTCTTTCCAAAGTGCTGCTGGGCGCCGTGAATGATGTAATCTTGAAATAGGCCTCGCAGACCTCTTTTCTGGGCCAGGTTACTGGCTGAGCTACCCGGCGCTGCTTCAGCCTCGGATGTGGGAATTGCAGTAGGAGCTGGGGCTTCTGTTCCGTTTTGCGCATCCTGGGTTATACCTGTCACGGGCTCGTCTTCGGACCACGCACCTGTCAGGCCGATGAGCATCGCTGCCTGGCGATCGGTCAGGTATTTTGTTGGTAATAAGTCCGGCCAATCCACTGAGGTGAACTGGACGACCAGGAAAACCAACAAGGCTGCGCCGAGCGCTATCTGGGCATATAGGCTAAATCCTGAGCGGATCAGCCAGCTCAGCCTGGCTGGCCGCGGCAGGTTCCTGCTTTGCCGGATCAAATCGATGAACAGGTACAAAAGAACACCGGCCAGGATGGATACGCCGATCGTGCGGGTGAACAGAATCATCGCCAAAAGTATGCCGAGTCCTACCGGCCAGAGCCATTGAAATTTAGCGCGGCTGCCTTCAGGGTTGCCCAGGCGTTCTGAGCGCAGTCGAAGAACCCCGGTCGCGTCTGTGGCTTGGCTAAGCTGGCCAGTGATTTTAGCGACGATAAGCATGGCCAACAGGTAGAACGTTAAAAAGATTGGCTCTGCCATGACCCGGCCGCTCAAATCGATCGTCACAGGTGAAAACAGGTATAGCAGGCTGACCCCCAGTCCCCAGTGATAGGATAACTTTCGGCTGAGCAGCCGCCAGCCCCAGAAAATCAGGCTGGCATTTGCCAGGGTTGCTAGGACTGAGATCGTTTTGTAAACAACCAATTCCCCTGGGAAGAGCGTTGCCAAAATAGAAAGCAGCAACGGGTAGCCAAAGGGATAATTTGCCATGCGTGGATCGCCGGGGAAATTAATCAGGCCATATCCATCATCGTGCAGAAAAGAGCGTGCCAGGGTGATATAGGCTGCGTCGTCGTAATGGGCGCCAACCTGGAATTTCGGCAGGTTGTAAAGCATCAATCCCAGGCTGGCCAGTAAAGCGGCTGACCAAATCAGGATCAACGTGTGCGACGGACGCTTAAGCAACTGGGTAGAGTTCGCGTTCATGGAGAAGAATATGGGTAATTCGCCGGGCTGCCTGGCCATCGCCAAAAAGCGGCTGAGGCGCCTGGGTAGGTTGGGTTACCTGGCTGGCTGCTTCTACGATCGCCGCACTGCGGGCTTCCACCAGGCGGTTCCAGCCATCCTGTAAGGTTTCAGGCCACTCGGTTTCGGTCCGGATCGTCAGGCAAGGCGTTCCGAAGAGATAAGCTTCCTTCTGGACGCCGCCGCTATCGGTGATAATCAAGCGGGCGTTTTTTTCCAGGTGCAGCATTTCAAGATAACCGGCTGGCGGTATGATGCGCAGCTTTGTGTCATCCAGGTAACGATCCAGCCAGCCGAGCTCGTTCAGTTTTTGACGGGTGCGAGGATGGATGGGCAAGACTACGCCCAGGTCAAGCAGGCGCAAGCCTTCCAGGATTGCTTCCAGACGCTCCGGGTTATCCGTGTTTGAGGGACGATGCAAGGTGGCCAGGATGTAGTCGCCGGGTAGATTATGCGCCACCTCGCTGGCAACCGGAATGGGCAGGCTACCGAATAGCAAGGCAGCATCAACCATGACATCGCCAACCAGGCAAATCCGTCCTCCCACCGGAATGCTTCGACTGCGCTCAGCATGCCTATCAGGCATAGCATGGCCATCCGGCGCACTCGTAGCATACGAGATGTCATCCGCTACCAGGCGGCTGGAAAATCCCTCCCGCTCCAGGTTGGCGACCGCGGTCTGGGTCGGGCAGAATAAAAGATCTGACAGGTGATCGGTCAGCACCCGGTTGTGTTCTTCTGGCATGCTCCGGTTGTAGGAGCGCAGCCCGGCCTCGACATGCGCCACGCGAAACTGCAGCTTGGCGGCTGCCAGCGCGCCCGCCAGGGTCGAGTTGGTATCTCCGTACACCAGTACCCAATCCGGCGCTTCAGCCTGCAGGAGTGCTTCAATGCCAATTAGCATCTGACCGGTCTGCCAGCCATGCGGGCCAGAGCCGATGCCCAGGTTCGCGTTTGGCTCTGGCAAGCCGAGCCCATCGAAAAACAGATCCGATAAACGGGCATCGTAATGTTGCCCGGTGTGAAGCAGATATTCCTTTATTCCGGCAGCCTGGAAGGCCCGGCTCACCGGCGCCGCCTTTATGAATTGCGGGCGCGCTCCCAGGACTGTGACAACCTTCATGACTGGCCAATCCCTCGGTAGATCCAACCTGCAGCCTGGAGCGCTTGCCGGTCAAAAACATGCCGCCCATCAATTAGGATTGGACAATTTAATGTGGCTTTCAAGGCAGGCAGGTCAACCGCCTGGTAAGCAGCATGGCGCACCATCACAATTACCCCATCACAGCCGGTCGCCATTTCGAGCAAGTCGCCTTGGAATTCGTTCACAAATGGATCGTGCAAGCGAACTTCGGCGCCCCAACTTCGCAGGCAATCGACCAGTGGGAAGGTCGGGCTGTTGCGGGTATCATCCGAATCTTCCAGGTAAGCAGCACCTAACACCAGCAGCCGGGTGTGGTTCATCTCCAGGCCGGCATTCTCCAGCGCTAGGCGGGCCAACTCTGCCATGTGAAGCGGCATCCCATCGTTAATCCGCCTTGCGGTTGGGATTAAGCCCAGTGACGGCCGGTTACCACTAGTCTTGTAGCCAGCCGCCAGCAGCCAGGGGTCCTTTGGGATGCAATGCCCGCCGACCCCTGCTCCCGGCAAGTGCATCTGGCGGAAAGGGCTCTTGTTCACCAGCGAGCGCACCTGCCAAACATCTCCTCCAACCGCCTCGCAAACCAGGGCGATTTCGTTTGCAAAGGCGATTTGAACATCCCGGTAGCTGTTTTCAACCGTTTTCACCAGCTCGGCCGTCAGGCAATCGGTCGGGTCCAGGTCAGCCTGGACAATGGCTCGATAAAGCGCTGCCATCGTCTGCGCGGTTTCCGGTTGATCACCGCCGACCACCCGGCTGGAATGGCGAATATTCGCCAGCAACTTCCCCGGCATGACTCTCTCGGGGCAGTGACCAATGTGCACAAATTCCCGGTTCTCGCCTTGGAGGATTGGAGCGACGATCTGCTGCATTGTTCCAGGAGCCAGGGTGGATTCGATAATCACCAAGCGGGTGACCGGTTCCGATGCCTGGATTACGCTCTTGAGGCTATCCAGGGCGCTGATCAAAGCCGTATAGCGCGGCTGCCGGTCATCGTCGACCGGCGTCTCGACGCAAATCAAGATCACCTGGGCATTGCTTAGCGCCGTTGGATCGGTCGTTGTCTGCAGCTTGCCGCTGGTGATAACACCAGCCAGCAGTTCCGCCAGGCCGGGTTCATCTCCTTCAATAGGTGAAATGCCCGCCTGGATGCGCTCAACTCGCTCCTGGCGCTGTTCGATCCCCACGACCTGAAAACCAGCCTCCGCGAAGGCGCAAGATACCGGCAGGCCGACGTAACCCAAGCCAATTACACCCAGCTGCGCTGTCCTGGCCTCGATCTTCCCTTTCAGATCAGCGATGGACAACTTGTACCTCGATTACCTGGTGACTGCGAGCCGATTCGATCAGGCAATGCGCCAGGTTCAAAGCTGCCAGTCCATCTTCGCCCGGCACTGGCGCTGGCTCGTTCTGCTGGATTGCTTTCAGGAAGGCCTGGAGCTCTGCCTTGAGCGGCTCATAACGCTCCAATCCGATGCGGGTCATGCTGCCCTCGCTGACTCCCTTAATGTGTTGCAAATTTGACCAGCCGACGCTGGCTGCTCCCGGCTGGAAGGCGTTTTCATAGTAATACAGGTCCTGGGTCAGGTCATCCACTTTTAATAAGCCACGCTCGCCCAGGACAAGTACCTCGCGGACCTTGGCAGGCGTCAGCCAATTGATTTCCAGCATCCCGCAGATCGATTCATTCAGACCATCCGCCGGAAAGCGCATTAGTCCGATCAGCAGGTCTTCATGCGCGGTGTGAATGTGTTGTTCAGTCTCTGCATAGACACGCATGGGATCCAGCCCGGTCAGGTAGCGCATTAAATCCAGGTCGTGGGTCGCCAGGTCGATCACCACACCGACATCGCGGATGCGAGCTGGGAAAGGACCCACTCTCCGGCAGGTGATCTGGAAAATCCGTCCCAATTCCTGGTTTTGCAGCCTGGCGCGTAGCGCCTGGATGGCAGGGTTAAATCGGACGATATGCCCGACCATCAGCAGCCGGTGAAGCGCTCGCGCTCGCTCGATCATTCGTTGGCCATCCTCAAGCGTAGCAGCAATCGGTTTTTCCACCAGCACATGTGCTCCGGCTTCCAATGCTGTCAATGCGCACTCAGCATGCTGTTCCGTCGGGACCGCGATAGAAACCGCATCTGGTTGGGTAGTCGCAAGCATTTGCTCCAGCTTGGTAAAGCCAGCCACGTTATATACTTTACCAATCCGCTCGGCTGTGGTTGGGTTGGTATCCTGGATTCCAACCAGTTTCGATTCTGGCAGCTCGCTGAGAACCCGGGCGTGATTGGCGCCCATCGAGCCAGCGCCAATGACAGCCGTTCTAATAGGAGAAGTCAACTTCCACCTTCGATCCACAGTGCGGGCAGGTAGATTCCCCACGCGGCAGGTTGGCGCCGCACCGGCAGACCGCGCCATGCAGGCGAGCCGGGTTGCCATACACCAGCCCATAAGCCGGGACGTCACGGGTGACCACGCTGCCTGCCCCAACCATCGCCCATTCACCAATCGTAATACCGCAACGGATGGTCGAGTTTGCTCCCAGGGAAGCTCCCTGCCGGATGCGGGTCTCGCTTAGCACCCAGTCGTCTGCTTTTTTCAAACTCCCATCCGGGTTGATCGCCCGCGGTTGTA
>CAZAGA010000157.1:0-7779 GCA_964484335.1 uncultured Anaerolineaceae bacterium | reverse complement strand
TAATGTAACGGTATCAGATTTATATTAGAACAAAATAATAACCACTATAGAAGCCTGTCCAGGTATTGCTGGAAAGAACCTGGATCACTCACCTGTTCCGTATAGGCCAGGATAGCCTGCCCATCCAGTGGGTAAAGCGGGTGGCAGGAAGTTGGCAGCGCGCCTGCGGGGGTTTCGACCACCGCAGCGACACTCGGCCCGATGATATCCGCCTTTTTCAGGGCCGGAACAATTTCTTCACTAGTAATGATGACCTGTTTGGCCGCCTGGGAAAGCTCAATATCCACGCCCTGGTTGCCGCCAATCCGGGCATTGCCATCCCAATCTGCTTGCAGTGCATGAATCACCGCCAGGTCTGGCCGGATTGCCGGGAATGCGACTAGCTCTTCGCCACTGTACGGATCAACAATCGTCCGAACATCCGGGCGTAAACGAGGCAGGTCGGTACCCAACCAGCCATGCCCAGGCATGAAACCCACCCCTGCCATCTGGGCGCGCAGGCCAAAAGCCAGGCTGGCTTCAGTTTCTTCAATAACTTCCAACTCGCCGCGATTGACCAGGTAGGTGAACATCGGGGCCAGCCCAAAAATCTCGAGACCAAAATAACAGGTTCGCACGCGGCTGACCAACCCGGCTCCGACCAGCCAATCGCACTCCAGCCCGGCGGTGAATGACAACAAAGTCAGATTAACCGGCTGAGTGGTATTTCGATACTGTTGAAGCAAAGCACGTACAAAAGCAACCGGCCGGCGATAGAGAGTCACGCCGCCCAACGCAAGCAAGCTTCCCGGCTTAACCAGGCTAACTGCCTGCTCCAGGCTCAGGCGCTTATCCACGGGGTGGCTCCGAGTCGGTTGTTGGGGGTTCATCCGGCGAGGCTTGATCGGGGGTCGGATTTTTCAACTGCTTGACCAATTCAGACAGGTCATGCAGGGCCTGGTCTTCCCCTTCCCAGGGATTGCGCGCCCGGCCGGCAGCCTTGCGGATCATTTGGATCTGGCCAATCGTACCTTTGCCTTTGACCATGTAATAAATTGCGACATTGATAAACACGACACCCACCAATGCCAGGATAACGATCAACGCAGCACGGCCGAGATCTAAATTGGTCTCCATACTCAGTTTACCTCCCACAAATCCGGAAAAACCTCCGGCAAGCTGGACAACTCTGCTACAGCCAGGTCAACAGAAGGTTCCAGCGTTCCATTCGAGCCAACCAGGACTGTCCGAAAACCGAGTGCCTGGGCCGGGCGCAGATTCGCCAGCGCATCGTCAAGCAGGACGCAGGAGCGGGGATCGGGCTGACCGGCCAGGGACAGGGCCCGCAGATAGGCTTCTGGCGATGGCTTACAGGTAAACTCGAGAGCCAGGATATCAATGACTGCATCGAAGCAATCTTGCAGGCCAAGGACGTCCAAAACCCGCCGGGCATGGTTGCGATCGGAATTGGTGAAAATGTAACGCGGTTGGGGCAGGCTGGTCAGGATTGCCCGCAACTCCGGAGCAGGTTGGAGGTACTTCTCCAATGGCAGGTCATGGACATAAGCCAAAAATTCCCACGCATCGACTTTGTGATGAAGCTGCAAGCCACGCAAGGTCGTTCCATACATCTCATAATACTGCTTGCGCAGGCTGGGGACCAGTTCAGGGGGGAAATGCAACTGCTCGGACATGTACAAACCCATCCGCTCGCGGATAGCAGCCCACAAACCAGTACTGTTCGGATAAAGGGTATCGTCAAGATCAAAGAATAAAACCTGGTAACGCATAAAGTAATTATAATTGACCCATGGCTATTCGTATTTTACCGCCGGAAATTGCTTCCCAAATTGCGGCCGGAGAAGTTGTCGAACGTCCGGCTTCGGTTGTCAAGGAATTGCTAGAAAACTCGCTCGACGCCCAGGCCAGCGAAATTAAGATCGAGATATTGGAGGCGGGCCGGCGACGGATCGAAATCGCCGATAATGGAAACGGGATCCCGTTCAAAGAACTGCATCTGGCGGTGGAACGCCACGCCACTAGCAAGCTAACCCAGGCAGCCGACTTGTTCCAGATCAGCACGCTTGGATTTCGCGGCGAAGCGCTGGCCTCGATTGGCTCGGTTTCCCGGATGACGCTGATCTCGCGCCACGCCAGCGACCCGGTCGGGGCGCGCCTGGAGGTGGAAGGTGGGCGGATCAGCGAGGTTACAGCAGTAGGCGTCCCGACTGGAACGGTGGTCCAGGTACAGGATTTGTTTTACAACGTGCCGGCGCGTCTGAAATTCCTGAAGCACGATACAACGGAACGCCACCAAATCGATCAGCTTGTCACCCGTTATGCATTAGCCTACCCACAGGTGCGCTTTAACCTCCAACAAGAGGGAAAGCCAGCCCTGCGGACCAGCGGCAACGGTGATCGCCGGGAAGTGTTAGCAACCTTATACGGGGCCGAGGTGGCGCGCCAGATGCTGCAAGTGATCTCAGAAGAAGAGCAGATCCAAGTAGCCGGTTTTATCAGCCCAACTTCCTTGACACGCTCGAACCGCCGAGAAATCCACTTCTTCGTCAATGGCCGGCCAGTGCAGGATGCAACCCTGGTAGCCGCCTTGCTCAAGGCTTACCACACCCTGCTGATGGTTGGACGTTACCCACAGGCAATCCTATTCCTGGAAATCGATCCGGAACGTGTGGATGTAAACGTTCACCCGGCCAAGGCCGAAGTTCGCTTTCGCGAGCCGGAGCGGATCTTCAGCGCGGTGCAGAGAGCTGTCCGACGCGCCTTGCTGGCCCACACTCCCGTCCCAGGGGTTGGCGAGCAGCTGCGTTGGTCGCCGGCGGCGACAGATGGACCGGTGGGCGTGGGCTGGCAAACTAGCTTGGAGAGAACTAGCAACAGATGGCAAACACCAGATTGGTCCAATTTGACGCCGCCTGGGGTGGATGCAGGGATTCCAAATTCAGAGAGCTTGGATGCACCCATCAAGCAGCCAATCCCTCAAGGTGGCCAAATTCGCCTGGAAAACGGAAGTACGCCGATCTTGCGCCTGATCGGCCAGGTAGCAAATACTTACCTGGTGGCCGAGGGGCCAGATGGAATATATCTGATCGACCAGCATGCCGCCCACGAGCGGGTGCTCTTTGAGCGTTTCCAATCTTCAGCCGGGCAGGCCTTTCCCGCGCAAAGCCTGCTCCAACCAGCCCTGGTTGAAATCTCTCCGGCCAGCGCTCGCCTGATCCAAACTGAACTACCCCTGCTGGAACATCTTGGATACCAGGTTGAGCATTTCGGGCTGAACACTTTCCTGGTACGGGCAGTGCCAAGCATCTTGTCAGGCAGCGATCCAGCGATAGCTTTACGGGTCCTGGTGGAAGATTTTGAAGAAGATGAAACACCGCTCCAGGCGGAAGCCGAAGCACGCCTGGTAGCCCGGATTTGTAAACGGGCGGCGGTCAAGGCCGGGCAAACGCTGACGCCAGATGAGCAGCGCAGCCTGCTGGATGGCCTGGAAGCGTGTAGCTCACCGAGGACTTGCCCTCATGGCCGGCCAACGATGATCCATCTTTCAGTTGATTTATTGGAAAGGCAGTTCGGGCGGCGTGGCGCTCGTTAATCGCTATACAGGTGGTCTAAAACCCGCTGGGTAAGTCTGGGGACAATTTGGGCCAGGTCGGCGTGAAAGACCACATCGGCGCGCACATCCAGATAAGTTTGCGAGGCGTTGATAATGATCAGGTGAGCACCGTTCTCGAGGGCGCGCATCGGCAACCCAGCCACCGGCAGTACCTCCAAGGATGAACCCGCGACGATCATCAAGTCGCATTTCCGGCAGGCATCTTGGGCTTTGAGCCAGGTTTGGGCTGGGAGTTGTTCTCCAAACAGGACCAGGTCGGGTTTCAGGACGTTGCTGCAGTCGGGGCAGCGGGGGATGTTCCCATCTTCCAGGAGGGACTCGATAAACACTTCTGATGAAAAGCGTTGGTAGCAACTGACACACGTCAGAGTCCCCAGGCTGCCATGCACTTCAAGGACATTTTTTGAGCCGGCGCGCTGGTGAAGCCCATCAATGTTTTGAGTGACGATAGTTTGAATAAAACCGGCTTGCTGCAAATGAGCAAACCCCAAGTGAGCCGGGTTGGGCTGGGCAGCGTGCAAAGTCCTGGCCAGTGGGCGCATCCAATTAAAAAATCGTTGCGGGTTATAGCGAAAGGAAAGTTGAGAAGCGACTTCCATCGGATTAGCATGCTCCCACAGACCACTGTTCGGAGAACGGAAATCCGGAATCCCGGATGGGGTGGAGATGCCCGCGCCGCTGAGAACGACACCTTTCTTGCTAGCGCGTAAGATATCGGTAGCACAACGCAGGCCAAACTCCAGCCGGTCGAGGGAATCATCGCTCATGTTCCTTCAGTCTAGCATAAAGAGATTGGTTCGGCAAGGGCCGCCAGCCAGGTGAAACGAAATTCGGCTATAATCACTGGCAATGCGCGTCAAGAAAAAAGTAATAGAATTATCACCCAATCAGCTGGTAGAACGGGTTCGTGCGCTCCTGGAAGGCGAAGGCCAGGTCCAGCCTGGCCAACTCTTGCTGGCAGCAGTTTCGGGAGGCCCCGACAGCCTGTGCCTGTTGGATATCTTGAGCCAATTGGACTATCCATTGGTTGTCGCCCACCTAGATCACCAGATGCGACCCGAATCGAGCGAAGAAGCCAGCAGCGTGGCAGCGCGAGCCGCAAGCTACGGCCTGGCCTGCTGCCTGGGCCAGGTAGATGTCCGGGCATTGGCCCGGAAAAGATCGCTCTCTCAGGAGGAAGCAGCCCGCCAGGCGCGTTATGAATTCCTGTTCCAACAAGCTCAGGCTCGACATGCCGGGGCAGTGGTGACAGGACATACCGCTGATGACCAGGTGGAAACGGTTTTGATGCACTTGCTGCGCGGCAGCGGGTTGGATGGCCTGAGCGGAATGGCAATCCGCAGTCTGCCAAACACCTGGAGTGCTCAAATCCCTCTCATCCGCCCAATGCTCAGCGTCTGGCGAGAAGAAGTACTCGATTACCTGGAGGCGCGCCGGCTGCAACCCTTCGAAGACTCCACTAATCAGGACAAACGCTTCTACCGGAATCGAATTCGCCAGGAGTTGCTGCCAATTCTCGAAGACTATACTCCTGGAATTCGCCCCAGGCTGTGGCAAATGGCGCACCTGGTAAGCGAGGAACGCCAATTACTCGAGCCGCTGTTGGAAGCTGCCTGGCAGGACTGCCTGGCTAGCAGTGGGCAGGGTTGGCTGGCTTTTCATCTCCCTGTGTTCCAAACACAGCCGCTAGCAATCCAGAGGCGATTATTTCGCCGGGCAGCATACCAGCTCAGCCCAAGTAAACGAGACATAAACTTTTCCGAACTGGCGTACGCCAGCCACTTCCTGGCCCAACGACCGCGCAGCGGCCAGGCGGACTGGACCGCCAACCTGCGACTGAAAATTGATCAGGAGCTGCTATATATTGCACCTTGGGCGATCGAACTACCCGGGGAGCAGGAGAAGTTTCTCCCGCAAGTGGCCTCAGCCGGAGCAGTAGAGCTACCCATTCCCGGCCGGATTGACCTTGCCAACGACTGGCAGATCAGCGCCGAAATTGTCCCTAATATCGTGGAGGCCAAAGGCCTGGCGCTAAACAATCGCGATCCAGGCCTGGCCTGGATCGATTCGAAAAGGATTACAGAACGGTTACAGGTCCGCTCGCGCCGTCCTGGCGACCAGATCGAGCCATTAGGTATGGCAGGCAAACTGACCAGGCTATCGGATTTAATGATTAACCGCAAGCTGCCCCGACAGGCGCGAGCCGGCTGGCCACTGGTAACCTGCGGCGACCAGATCGTCTGGGCGCCCGGGCTGCAGTTAAGCCAGCCTTTTTGCTTGAGCGAGGCTAGCGCAAGTGCAGTATTATTGATACTCAATCACCCCTACCAATCGTTAAAATTAAACCACTAAGCCAGCAATCATGCGAAAATTTTTCTTTGCCCTTTTCTTAATGCTAGCAGTCACTTTTGTTCTTGCCCACCTGGCTGAAGTTTCGAGCATTGCCATAATCCTGAAGAAAGCCGATTGGCGGTATATCTTACTAGCAATTGGCATTTTGGGCGCCTGGTTGATTAATACTGCGATGGTGTATTGGTCCTTATATCAAATCATAGGGATCAAAGATACCCTACCTCGCCTTGCTCTGATCGTGGCTTCGGCCTACTTTGTCAATGTCGTGGCTCCCAGTGGAGGCGTCAGCGGGGTAGCCATTTTTATCTCTGATGCCCGCCAAAAAGGAATATCACAGGCCCGAGTCACCATCGCAAGTGCTGTAGTGATCCTGCTGGATTACCTGAGTTTTTTCCTGGTCCTTTCACTAGGCCTGGTGGTTTTAATCCGGAGATCCACATTATCCACGACCGAGTTGATCGCATCTCTGATCATGGCGACACTAGCTGGCGGCTTGGGGGTGCTCTTATATCGTGGCATGCAATCGTCAACTGCATTGGGAAATTCGTTGGCTACGATTTGCCGAGGAATCAACCGGCTCTTATGGCCATTCCTACATCGTGAGTATATCGCCGAACAGCGGGCACACGAATTTGCCCATGATGCAGCCGGCGGTTTATACAGCATCCGTCACCAACCAAGAAGCTTGATCCAGCCAGGCTTACTTGCTCTAAATGGAAAGTTGCTACTGGTCTTAATATTTTTCTTGATCTTTCTGGCTTTCAAGGTGCCTTATTCACCTGGGACGATCATCGCTGGCTGGAGCATCAGCTATCTGTTTACAATTATTTCGCCCACCCCAGGTGGGATGGGGGTTGTAGAAGGTATTCTCCCGCTTTCTCTGGCTAGTTTAAATGTACCCCTTGGCGCGGCAACAGTAATCACCCTGGTTTACCGAGGAATAACCTTTTGGCTACCGCTGATCACAGGCATGGTCGCTTTTCGAGGATTGATCAACAGTAACAAAACGCCTTCGCTGGCTTGATCGGTGTTAAAATTATCTCCAATAAGGAGTGACGCAATCCATGAAAATTATTGTGGTTGGATGTGGACGGGTCGGGATCGAGCTGGCTAGCCGATTAGATAAAAACGGCCACCAGGTAACGGTGATCGATGTTTCGAAGGCAAGCTCTCACGAATTGCCGCTCGATTTCGGAGGACACTTTATTGAGGGCGAAGCAATGCACCAGGATATCCTGCACCGGGCTGGCATTGAAAATGCCGACGGCGTGGCGGTCGTTACCAGCAATGATTCGGTCAACGCCGTGGTCGGCCATATCGCCCGCCAGGTGTACAATGTCCCAATGGTTGCAGTACGCAACTTCGACTCGCGTTGGCGGCTGCTCCACGAGACTTTCGGCCACCAAATGGTCAGCTCTTCCAGTTGGGGGGCTCAGCGGATTGAGGAGTTACTTTATCACGTCGAAGGCCATACCTTATTTTCGGTTGGCAATGGGGAAGTCGAGCTATACGAATTTACCGTTGAGGACAACTGGGGAGGCAGGTCGGTTCAGGAGCTGCTGGGCGAGAACAAGCAATGCCTGCTCGCCGCCTTAACCCGGGCTGGCGAGGGCATCCTGGCAAAACCAGAAATGATTTTACAGTCTGGCGACCTGCTTTTAGTCAGCGCAACCCTGGAAGGCAGCCTGGCCTTACGGGCGCGATTAACGACGGGGCCGGCAGCTTGAGCCTTTCAGATTTCTTGATTTATCAGCTTACTAGGGAGCAGCTATGTTTGTCTTAATCACCGGCGGCGGCCGGACAGGGACTCAGTT
>CAZAGA010000156.1:0-7829 GCA_964484335.1 uncultured Anaerolineaceae bacterium | reverse complement strand
AATTGTCAAAAACAAATTTGCCCCTTGTTTCAAAAGCATAGACCTTGATATAATTATTAACAGAGGTATTAACAAAACTGGTGAGCTGTTTGATCTAAGCGATGAATTCGCTCTCCTGAGCCGGCAGGATCATGGCATTTATTATGAGGGCTGGTACCTAGGAAAGAACCGAAGCGAAGCAATAGAATTTCTGAGTCGCGAAGGTCCTCTCTCCGAAGAGATCGAACAAGCAGTTTGCCAGAGAATACACATTTGAAGACCGCGTTAGGTTTTATGTTCATCTGATTATTTGGAACGCGGCCACAGATACTGGCAAGATAGACCTGGATGGCTATCTGAGTAAGCTATCCAGACAAGCATGAAACTCAGAGATGTGTTGGTAGGGTGTCAATAAAAGCCTGAGATCTGGAGACAGGCGAATGACGTGATCATTGGAACCGGATCAGCCATGTAATCTGACCGCCAGGAAAATACCAATGGCGCTGGACACCGGTGTATCAACAGGCAGGAAATAACTCGTGCGGTGAATTGGGCAACCGTTCGCCACTGCATATTTATTAACTGCCAGACATCCTGATTGATTGAGCGAGTTACTTGCCGTAACTGTGGTCTGCGAAGACAGGGTTACGGCTTTTGGTTTTTAAGATGGATCGGACAATTACTGCTCTCAGTGCTCAAAAACGCAATCCACAACGGGTCAATGTGTACCTGGATGGAGAGTTTGCTTTCGGCCTGGCGCGCATTGTAGCTGCCTGGTTATCCGTCGGACAAACCCTGAGCGAAGAAAAGATCGCCCAGTTGCGAGCTGAAGATGAGTACGAGTATGCTTATCAGCAAGCCCTGAAAACTTTGAACTACCGAGCACGGTCCCAAGCTGAAATTCGGCAAAACCTGAAGGAGCATGAGATTTCCGAGGAAACGATCGACAAGGTCCTCGAACGTCTCGCGCAAATTGGGGTGGTCGATGACAGCCGATTTGCCACAACCTGGATCGAAAACCGGAACGAATTCAGACCACGCGGGCGACGAGCCCTGGCGATGGAGTTGAAACAGCGCGGCGTCGATCCGAATACCATCGAGCTATCTCTCCAGAGCATCGATGAAGAGGCGCTGGCTTACCAGGCAGCGCTTAAGCAAGCGCGAAAATTGCGCGACCTTGACGCTCAAAACTTTCGCCAGAAGATGTTTGCATTCTTAGCCCGGCGAGGATTTCCGTATGAGATCAGCGCCCCATTAACAGCCCGGGTTTGGGCTGAACTAAACGATGAACCAACCAATGAATTTTTAGAAGAGGCTGAACGATGAGACCAGATATTCTCCGGATTGTGATTGAAATTATCTCGATCCTCATCGCGCTTGGAGCTGGATTCCTAATTGGATATCTGTTTAAACAGAACAAGAGAGATAAAGAGCTTTTGATCCAAAAAGAGGAAGCAGATAAATTGCTGGCGGATGCCCGCGAACAAGCCCGAGTGGTTGAGATCCAGGCTCGCGACCAGGCCCTGGATGTTATTCAGAAAGCGGATACGGATATTGCCAGAAGGCGTGGTGAGATCGCCCGCGAGGAAGATCGCCAGCAAAAACGGCGGGAAGAGCTAGATAACCGGCTGGACCGGCTGGAAAAGCGCGAGCAACTGTTAAATAAGCGCCAAAGCACGGTTGACCGGCGGGCAAATGAAATCGAGAAGCTGCATGCTCAACAGACCGAAGAACTGCAGCGAATTTCCCAATTAAGCCCCGAAGAAGCTCGAACGATCCTACTGGCAGACGTCGAAAAAGATACCCGCCAGGATATGGCCCGCATCATCCGCCAGGTTGAGCAAGAAGCCCGCGAAGAGGGTGAAAACAAAGCGCGCAAGATCATCGCCGCTGCCATCCAGCGCGTTGCATCGGATCATGTGACTGAGGTAACCACTTCGGTAGTCAACATCCCTTCAGAGGAAATGAAAGGCCGGATTATCGGTCGCAATGGCAGAAATATCCACGCCTTCGAGCAGGCGGCTGGCGTCGATGTCATCGTTGACGACACCCCAGAAGCGGTAACGATCTCTTGCTTCGACTCGGTGCGGCGCGAAATCGCCCGTCGCTCGCTACAGAAACTGATCCAGGACGGCAGGATCCACCCAGCTCATATCGAGAAGGTGCTTAAGAATGAGCAGAAGGAAGTGGAACGCGATATGGTCGAAGCCGCCGAAGATGCTGCATATGAAGCCGGGGTTGCCGGGTTGCATCCTGAGATTATCAAGGTACTTGGTCGACTGAAATACCGAACTTCCTACGGGCAGAACCAGCTTGCGCATGCTGTGGAAACCGCACAGTTGGCCGCGGTCATCGCGGCTGAAATCGGCGCGGATGTCGAAGTAGCCCGGACTGGGGCACTATTACACGACCTGGGCAAAGCAATCGATCATAATATGGAAGGCACGCACGCTCAACTCGGCGCCGAAGTCGCCAAACGTTATGGAGTCCATCCAAAAATCGTCAATACGATTGCTTCCCACCACCATGAAGTGGAACAGGAAAGCGTAGAAGCAGCGATCGTCGAGGCAGCGGATGCGATATCTGGAGCACGTCCTGGAGCGCGCCGGGAAAGCCTGGAACAGTATATCAAGCGAGTGCGCTCGCTAGAAGAAATTGCCAACAGCCACAAAGGTGTCACGCAGAGTTACGCCCTGCAAGCAGGGCGCGAGGTACGCATCTTTGTCCGACCAGAAGATGTGGATGACCTGGAATCCATCCGGATGGCGCGCGATGTCGCCAAGACAATTGAAGAGACGATGCAGTACCCAGGACAGATAAAAGTAACCGTGATTCGGGAGACAAGGGCAGTCGATTACGCCAAGTAATTTCCCCTTCTGAGCAGGATCCATTCCGGGCTGTCCAACACGAATCGTTCGGACAGCCCGGTTGTTTTATCCAAAAGATATTTAGCTAAAAAATGGATTCGTACGCCGCTCAATTCCAACGCTAGTCTGTGGACCATGTCCCGAAAACAAGACGGTTTCATCGGGTAATGGAAATAATTGTGTTTCAATGCTTTCGATTAAGGCTAGATAACTGCTGCCGGGTAAATCGGTCCGCCCGATGCTGCCCCGAAAAATCACATCCCCGCAAAAAACAACCTTCTCAGCGTCTGAATAAAAAACGACATGGCCTGGGGTATGGCCTGGCGTGTGGCGCACCTCAAAGTTAACCGGACCAAGAGACAGGACCTGGCCATGCGAAAGAAGCATTGTAGGTGCAGGACCTGGCTCGATCTGTAGGCCAAACATCGCCGCCCCGCCCTGCCGCTGGTAGAGCAGCAAATCATCGGGATGAATGGCAAGGGCAAGAGGCGCTGGCAAGACCCGCGCCAGAGCGGCTACGCCAGCGACATGGTCAAAATGAGCATGGGTCAGCCAAGCGGAAGCAATTTCCCAACCGCGCCGCGCCGCCTCAGCCTGGATCTTCTCGCCATCCCAGGCCGGATCAATCACCACCGCCTGGTGACTGGTTTCTTCACCAACCAGATAGCAATTGGTCTGCACGGGTCCTAAAACCAACGGCACAATCGTTAGCATCATTCCATCTCCTGATCTCTGAATATCTTTCGCGTAAATAAGCCCGGCCAAAGTGCCGCGCCTAGCAAAGCAACGCCCAGGAATCCACCCACCGCGCCAAAGACCTGGGCTGGATAAAACGCTACTCCGGCTAGCGTGGTCGCCTGAATGGTAATCTCCTGGACAGCCAATAAACGGCGGTTTTCAGCATCCAGGAGATGAAGCCAGATCGATCCCGTGTAATCACCTGCAACCGGTGGTCGAATCTGCCAGGAAAATTCGAGCGACCGGTCTGGCAGCCAGGCCTGGCGAATTACACCTTGAGGCGCCGCAAGTACTCCAGGTAGTTCCAGGCGTGCTTCAATCGCCTGCCAGCTTTGACCTGGGGTATCGGATGGATCAACCGGCTGAAAACCTTCGGGAGGGGCAATTCTCAGACGCACCCAACCTGAGCGACCAGCCGGAAGCCAGCCTGGCCAGTTGACTTGCAGCGCGGCCGACTCAAGACCAGGCAGGTTGGTTGCCCGCATGCGGCTGGGAGCAGGCCAGGCGCTCCAGGCCAGGCAAATCCCAGCAGCAATCAATAAACTGCTCCCCAGGAAAATGACCCGCCAGGGTAGATTAGGTCGTTTGCAAACCATGCGCTCTATTATATTATGAAGAAATCACCTGTTGACTTCCTGGCAGCTTGCACTACAATTCTCATTAGGGTGTTATCATTTCAGGCTAGAACACCCTAATCTAAAAATTATGGGAGCGCTTGTTTGAGCAACCCTCGATCCATCCCCACCCTGGAGTTATTGGCATCAACGGATTGGAAAGAATATGAGCTGATTGACAGCGGCAACGGCGCCAAGCTCGAGCAGTTTGGACCTTACCGGTTTGTCCGCCCAGAGCACCAGGCAATTTGGAAGCCCGCATTCGCAGAAACACAATGGAAACAAGCTCAGGCGATCTTTCAGCCTACCGGCGAAGAAAGCGGTGGGCGCTGGAAATTTAAGGAGGAGATCCAAGACAGCTGGGTGTTGCAGTACAAAGCGCTGCGTTTCAAAGCTCAGGCCAGCCCTTCCCGGCATATAGGGGTATTTCCCGAACAGGCAGTACACTGGGATTGGATCAGCCAAAAAATCCGCTCTGCTGGCCGCCCGGTGCGGGTCCTTAACCTATTCGGCTATACCGGACTGGCCACTCTGGCGGCAGCGCAGGCCGGAGGGCAGGTCACCCATGTCGACGCATCCAAAAAAGCCATCGATTGGGCTCGAACCAACCAAGCATTATCCGGCCTGGAGAACAAGCCAATCCGCTGGTTAGTCGATGATGTCGAAAAATTTGTCCGCCGAGAAGTACGCCGGGGATCGAAGTACGAAGGCATCTTGCTTGATCCACCCAAGTTTGGGCGTGGCCCAGCTGGCCAGGTGTGGGAGTTTTTTCAAGCGATGCCCGAGCTCCTACAAAACTGCCGCTCGCTGCTCAGCGAGCAGCCTATATTCGTTGTTTTGACTGCCTACGCTATCCGCGCCTCGGCCCTGTGTATCTACTATGCCCTACAAGAAGCACTCAATGGCCTGGACGGTGAATTAACCGCCGGTGAGCTAGTGGTAAACGAAACCAGCGCCAGGCGGATATTGTCGATGGCAATCTTCGCGCGCTGGTCTGCAACCTGAGACCTTGAACCTCAAAATCAAAAAGAGGAAACGAATGATGAAACTATCCAAACTACTCCCGATGAATGGCTTTATCTTTCTGGCACTGGGTATTGGTTTTACGTTGTATGGACCAAATGTCCTGGCTTACTTCGGCGTCCAGGATATTTCTGGCCTGGAAGTGGATGTTTACTGGACGGTAGTGGGCTTTGCGCGCATGTTCGGCGCCATCCTGATTACCTTTGGATTGGTGTTAACCGGGTTGCGCAGCCTGTTTCTCGAATCGCCTGACGTTGGCCAGGCACGGCGAGAAATCCTGTTTTCGCTGGTATTGGGAATGGTGATCAGCACCATCGCAGCCTTGACTCAACAAGCTTCGGTTTGGGGAACCCTGGCCGGATGGGCGCTGACCGGACTGTTCTTGATCCTGACAATCCTGTATATCTATCTACTTGCGCGGAGAGTGTGACCTTATGCTGGATAAGCTGAAGCATCTGATTCTTGGCAGCCCATTACCCACTCACGAAATATCTGAGAATAAGTTAAATAAAATTCAAGCCCTGGCCGCCTTTTCGCCAGATGCGCTCTCGTCTATTGCCTATGCCAATCAGGAAATCTATCTTGGGCTAATAGTCGCCGGGAGTGCTGGATTGGCCTTAAGCTGGCCGATCGGGCTGGCGATCGCAGGAGTGCTTACGATTGTTGCAATCTCTTACTACCAAACGATCCATGCCTATCCATCGGGAGGCGGCTCCTATATCGTTGCGCGCAGCAATTTGGGTACTATTCCTGGATTGCTGGCTGCTTCCGCATTAATCATCGATTACCTGTTAACCGCAGCCGTCAGCCTGACCGCTGGCGTGGAAGCGATTGCATCAGCCTTTCCAGTTTTATGGTCCTACCGGATTCCGGCCGCGTTGATTTTGTTACTCTTAATTACTTTACTAAATCTGCGCGGCCTGAGAGAGACCGGATCTCTGATGGGAATACCCGTATATTTCTTCCTAGTCACTTATCTTGGAATGCTAGCATACAGTGTGTTCAATGTGATCACGGGCAGACAAGTTTTCGCCAGCATACCTTTGTCTTTACAAACTACCACAGAGCCAATTACGCTTTTCTTGATTTTACATTCCTTTTCCGCAGGCTGCACAGCCTTAACCGGAATTGAATCCATCAGTAATGGCGTACCCGCTTTTCGCAAACCGGAATCACATAATGCTGGAATCACCCTGATTGCCATGGCGATCCTCATGGGAACCTTGTTTGTTGGCAGCATCGGGTTAACTCATTTCCTTGGGGTTACCGCAGGTGAAAATGAGACGATTCTTTCAGCACTGGCCAGACAGATCCTCGGCACAGGACCGGCCTATTATATAATCCAAACAGCCACCTTGCTCATCCTGGCCGTAGCAGCCAATACCAGTTTTGCCGATTTTCCACGCGTCACTGCCATCCTGGCCGGAGATGGTTTTCTACCTCGCCAGCTTACCGGCTTGGGCGACCGGTTAGTGTACGCAAATGGGATATTACTTTTAGCCTTGGGAACATCTTTATTAATAATCCTGTTTGGCGGTGCTTCCCATGCTTTGGTACCACTTTTTGCTGTTGGCGCCTTTTTAGCTTTCACCCTCTCTCAATCTGGAATGGTTATCCACTGGCTAAAGGAAAGAGGGCCTAACTGGAAAATAAAAATGGCCGCAAATGGAATAGGTGCAATAACGACAGGTTCAACCCTGATCATCATCTCAATTAGTAAGTTCTTAGAAGGCGCATGGATAACCGCCCTGGTTATTCCACTGCTCCTGACCATGTTCCTCAAGATTCGCCAGCATTACCAGGACGTTGCCCGGCAGCTTTCTCTCAAAGGGCTGCCGCCATCCCTACGCCCAAAACCAGTCACCCGGATTGTTATTCCAATCTCTGGAGTTCACCGAGGCATTATCGAGGCAGTCGACCTGGCCATGGGGATGTCTGAAAATGTCACTGCAGTATACGTGGAGCTGCAGCCTGAAGCTGGGGCAAAAATTCGCGAGCAATGGGTGCGCTGGTTTCCAGATACGCCGCTGGTCATCCTTCCATCTCCCTACCGTTCAATCGTACGACCACTGCTGGATTTCCTGGATCAAACAGACCTGGAATACAACGATGGCTACCAGGCAGCGGTTGTCCTGCCCGAATTTGTGCCGGCGCGCTGGTGGCACACCCTGCTGCACAACCAGACGAGCTGGCTTTTAAAGACTGCCATGCTCTATCGGCGACGAAACCAGGGCTTTCAACGTGTGATCATTGATGTACCCTATCACTTGCAACAATAAGCCAGCCATTGAACAGGCCTTGACATAGAGTGCCATGTGCGCTACTATGGCATACGATCAAAAGGAGACCCGAATGAACAAATATACTGCAAGACCAATCCTGACCTCCCTCATGCTCACCGCGCTGGTGATCAGCCTGCTGGTCGCTGCGATTCCGCCTGGGGCAGCCCAGGCCAGCCCAGGTTCGATCAGCCTGACCATCGACAACCGAGCCACCAGCGGTATCTCACTAGCACTGCAAGGGCCAGGAGTTTACACGTTGAAAGTTGGCGGCGAATCCAGCCAGGTCTTCAAGGTTCTACACGGCATCTACAGCTACACCTTGAAAG
>CAZAGA010000155.1:0-7876 GCA_964484335.1 uncultured Anaerolineaceae bacterium | reverse complement strand
CGGCGCTGGAACTCCATCTGCCAGAAGCGTTCCTGGGCATGGACATAACCCTGGGCAAAGTAAAGGTCACTGGTGGTTCGCCCATAGATGTGCGCCACGCCATATTCATCTCTCAAAATTTCGACCGGCTGTTTCAGACCCACCAGGCGCACCATGCCGCTGGTCTTTGGCAGCGCCTGGCGGCTGAACCAGCTCCAAGCGCCCCACAGGCCGATCCCCAGGATAATAATAACTGCAATCATTATGCCAACGGTTTTGCCTTTTCTACTCATGATCGCCTCCACCAGCCAGATGAACAGAATAAGAACAAGGGCTGCCCGGCAGCCCTTTCATTGTTCAGTCGACTATTTTACTCGATTTATTATGAAACAGGTCAATTTTGAGGGAATAATCCCAATAAGATCCAGGGGAACATGGCAAACAATCCGGCCAGCGCCGGCCCGTCCAGGCCAAGGGTCAGGTCCGTCGCCAGGCTGCTGGCAGCGGTAATGGCATAACTGAAGATCGCCAGGCGGGTGAAGCGGTGGTCGATCGGGCTGGCTTCCAGGCGCTTGAATGGCCGGGCGAGCCAGATGAATGCGCCGATAGTTAGGAAGGAGGTCGCCCACCAGCCGATGAAGTTCTGGACTGGGATTCCGAAATACGCCCCCGGGGAATCCCAAACCCAATGCTCGGCCAAAACCATGAACGGATCCATCGCCAGGTCCCAGGCGGTCATCGCCAGGGCGGCCAGGGCAGCTACGCTGAAGCCGCGCAGCCAGGCGGGGAGGCCAGGCGGCGTGAGCCGGGTTGCAATCATAAAGGATGGGTAGATCATCATGAACCAGGCTAGCGGGATCAGGTAAGGTACCAGGCCAAGAAACTTGGGCCCGAGCTTGGCGGTGTAATGGTACGGCCCGTAGATCAGGCCGGTTGCTACCCCAATGCTTTCCAGCGCCAGGCTGATTCCAAAGGTCAAACCGAGCAGGAGAACGGTTTTCTTCCAACCCAGGCGATCCCCGCCATGCAGCAAGGCAAAACTGAAAGCCAGGACAGTCATCAGGGCAGTGACCGGCGGGGGAACATGGACCCCAGCCAGGCCTACGGCAACAACCGCCAATGAACCGGCGGCATAGAGACCAAGCAGCAGGCAGGTAACTTTACGAAGCATAGCCCGAACTCTGGATTCTTATTCGCCCATCTCAGACAGGTAGGCTGCCAGGCAGGAGAAGCGCGGATTACGCTCGAACTCCAGCTTACAAGCCGGCGAGCAAAAATAAATCCGTTTTCCCTGGAAGAAGACCTGCGCAATCCAGGGAGCATATTCGGTCCGCCCGCCGCAGGCAGTAAAAACCAGGTCGCCGGGCTTTAAGTCGGCTGGGTCAGGATTCTCAGGCAGATTCATGGCCGGAAGACTGGTTTTCTTCTTCCAGAATCGCCAGATCCTGCTTGAGGTTTTTCGAGCGCAGGTACAGGCTGATTAAGTACAGTAACAGGACGCCAAAAATAACCGCGTAGCCCATGATCATGTAATTTGTTGTTTGTGCAGGCGCATCTTGAAATAACATCGCAGTCTCCATTGGTTTATTCCATTACCTTAAGTTTAATCTGCTCAACATGATCCGCCAGGCGGCCGAGACGGACACGGTGCCACAACAAATCGACAAACAGGATTGAGAATACAAACAGGCTGAACATGAAGGTCTGCAGCATCAAGGGCGTCATATCAAACGCGCCGGTTGCGCCAGGCTGGTTGGTTCCGATCACGACCGGGTGAATCGTGCGGAATAAGCGGGCAGAGAAGAAAGTGAGCGGGACGCTCAAGAAACCGACGATGGCATATACCGCGCCAAACCGGGCGCGCTTGTTCGGGTCATCCAGGCCAGCGCGCAGCATCAGGTAGGCCGCGTAAATCAAGAGCATGATCGTAGCCGTCGTCAGGCGGGGGTCCCAGGTCCACCAGGTATTCCAGATTGGGCGAGCCCAGATCGCACCGGTAACCACGTTGACGAAGGCAAACGCCATCCCGATCTCGACTGCAGCAAGGCCAATAATATCGTATTTTCGATCGCTCCTGATCAGGTACATGATGCCGACCACAGCCGCGACTAGGAAGCCCAGCATTCCCACCCAACCAGCAGCGACATGGAAATAAAACACGCGCTGGACGTTGCCCATCACGGCTTCCATCGGCGCGTAAAAGAAAACCATCGCCGTGGCGACCAGCATCAACCCCAGGGTGACCCAATCTAAAATGGTCAGTGACACAGGTTTCTTTTCCATCATTCCTCCAATGAAAATTACGAAATCACCAGGCAGCCCAGGAAAATAATGGGCGCCTATTCTTCAACGATAAAATCAAACACCATGAAAGCCACGGCGCTAAAAATGACATCATAAACCAGCAGCAGGTTCAGCCAGGGCGTGATTTCGCTCATCTCAATTCCCTGCAGAAAGCCTGTGCTGGCTTTGACCGCCGCGATGACCACCGGCAGGATAACCGGGAAGAGCAAGATCGGCAGAAGAACATCGCGCGTGCGCGTCTGGACCGACATGCTCGAGAGCAAGGTGCCGACCGCGACATAGCCGATCGATCCAAGTAAGATCACCAGGATTAAGCCTGGATGGAACAGGTTGGTATTATACAGGATGCTATACACCGGCAGGACGATCACCTCGACCACCAGCATAAACACCAAGTTGCCGATGGCCTTACCGAAATAGATCGCGCTGCGATCGACCGGAGCCAGCAGCAGGCCGTCCAGGCAACCGCGGTCTTTTTCCATAGCCATCGATCGGTTGAGGCCGAGGGTGCCAGCAAAGGTGAAGGTGACCCATAATACCCCGGAAGTAATCGTGGCGCGTGCCCGAGCATCCAACTCGAGGGCAAAGTTGAAGATAAAGATCACCAACAAGGCAAAGACCAACATCGCTGAAATCAGTTCGCGGCTGCGCAGCTCGGCTTGCAGGTCTTTCCAGATGATCGCCCAAACAGAACGCAGGAATGATTTCATGCTGCGCTGCCTTCCAGGGCCTGGCGGTAGAAGCCAAGCAGGGCGTCCTGAGCCAGGTCAGCAGCCTGAGCAGAAGCAATGATCTTGCCCTGAGAAAGGATGTCAAAGCGAGTGGCCAAACCAGCCGCCCGGGCCAGATCATGCGAAGTCATCACCACCGTCCGGCCGCGGGCGGCGACTTCACGCAAGACATTGTCGAGCATCTGGCAGGCCTGCTGGTCGAGACCGGTATGCGGCTCGTCAAACAACACCACATCGGGATCGTGCAGGACTGCGCGCCCAATTGCCAGGCGCTGCTGCATGCCGCGCGAAAAGGTGCGCACCAGGTCACGCCGCCGGCTGGATAGGCCGACAAGCTCCAAAACCTGCAGCACACGTCTTTCGAGGCTCTCCACGCCATACATCCGGCCGTAGAAAGACAGGTTTTCTTCAGCGGTCAGGTCGCCGTAGAGCAGCGGCAGGTGCGAGACCACCCCCAGGCGGCGGCGCACAGCGCTGGCATGCTGAGGGAGCTGGTAGCCAGCCACCCGTACCTGGCCGAGGGCCGGGCGCGAGAGCGAGGCCAGGATGCGCAGGAAGGTCGTCTTTCCCGCGCCGTTTGGGCCGAGCAGGGCGACAAACTCGCCCTGGGCGACGCTGAAGTCCAGGCCGCGTAAAACCGTCTTCAGCCCAAACCGCTTGTAGAGCTGGTGGACTTCAATTACAGCCGGTGCGGCAGCCGCAGTGGAAGCGGGAGACGGCGAAGCCAAGGCGGGTGTCATCGTTTCAGGAACCAAGCTGGTTTTTCAGGCGGTCCTTCAGGACTGACCGTCGCTCCAGGTACGTAGCTTCGTCAATTCGCCCGGCATGGAACAGGTCGTCCAAAGCCAGGATGGCATCCATCAGATCATCCGGTGATTGAGCGTTCGCGCCAGGTTCTGCCTCGCTCGCTTCGACACCATCTTCTTCATCGCCGTTCTTGCGGCTACGGATGTACATCCAGGCGCCACCGCCGACCAGGGCCAGGCCCAGGGCTGCCAGCCCAACCACCAGGCTGGTTTGGGTGCCACCGGCCAACGAGAAACTCGAGCTCACTATCAGGCGAAGCTGGTCGCCGGCCTGCAAATTTTCAACCTGGTATTGCTGGTAGGGGACGCCGTCCACATCACGCGTCCCAGCCTCGGCCAGGTTTTCGCCTTTCAGCTTAAAGTTTTCGGCCGGCACCAGGATTACGACCGCATCCGCCGGGACGCTCATCGGTTGAACCAGTTCCAGGCTGCGCTGATAAGGCAACGTGTAAGCCAGGAGCACCTGGTAGCTGCTGGCGCCCGGATAAATCGGGCTGGTATCCGCAAAGCCGTCGGAGGTTTGAAGATACCGGACGCCAATCTCGCCATCCTGGAACTGCAGGTTCTCAAAGCCCTTTGGCAGGCTGAAGGAGAAACTGGCCTGACTATCAGCCGGAGCGATGATGGTTTTATTCCCCGTATTCGACATGATCAATAATTCGGCGACTCGCATCGTTTGCTGATCTACCTGCTCGAAAAACAGGTGCAGGCGATCTAATTTCAGCGCCGAGGTATCCTGAGTCGTATCATAAATCATAATCGGCAGATCCAGGCTGGTCTGATCGGGAACCACCGTCCCGACCTCTGAGCCATAGGTCACCCCCTGGTACTGCAAGGTGGTGAAGAACATCCGGCCATGCGGCATCTCGATGTCCGAGAAGGTGTAGGTCCCGCTAGCATCCAGGGAAACCGTCTGGGTAATGACCAGGCTTTGGTTTTCGAAGCCGTGCAGCATCACTTCTAAATCTTGGGGAAGCATACCACCTGAGCCATTCTCAACCAGGCCAGAGATAACCCCAGTGACCTGGGTTGGCGTCATCGGCTGGGTCGGTTCAATCGCCGGCTCCACCATCCCTTCCACCGAGGCGGTTGGCTGGGCTTCCATTGTGGCGATTCGGCCGTCGGCAGCAAAGGTCAACGAGCGGATATAGGTGGTTAGCGCCCAACGCTGTCCTTCACTAAGTTGTTCGGCGTAGGCTGGCATGGCCGGGGCAACACCGGCGGAAATCGCCTGGAACAGATCGGTCGCCGACTTGCTGGCCATGACTTCCTGATCGGTAAAGTTGATCATTGCCTTACCAGCAGCCTGCTCCCCCTGGCCTTTACCATCGCTGCGATGACATTCGGCGCAGGTAGCCCGGAAAATTTCTTCCCCTTCATTCACACTCTTATGTGGGTCGCTGAGGGTGTAGACATAGGCAATCACATCCCAAACCTGGCTCGGCGTCAGGCTGGGGAAAGGCGGCATGAAACGTTCCAGGTTTCCTTGGGTCACGACCAGGTACCATTGGGCCGGCGAGGCGCTCCGCGCCAGGTCGGGAACACCGATTGGCGCAACCGGGTTGGGCAGGTCAGCAGCCTTCACGCCATCTCCCAGGCCGGTATCGCCATGACAAGGAGCGCACTTTTCAGCGTAAATCGCCTGGCCGGCGGCCGGGTTGGGCGCCACCAGCGGATAAAGAGGTCCGGTAGCGGCTGGGGCCTGCTCAGCAGGCACAACGCTCGGCATCTGCGAGCCAGGCGGAGGAGTGATATCTTCTGCAAGGGAAAAACTACACCCGGCCAACAAAAAACCAACCAGGAGGATTGCAAACAAAGGAAGTAGCAATTTTTTGGTCATATCAAAGTTAACGGTGAATAAGAAAATGAGATAATTTTACGAAGCCAACCGGGCGCCGCATTTCGGGCAGAAGCGGTCAGTCTTTTGGATGGCGGTACCGCATTTCGGGCAGAAACCAGCCGCTTCTTCCTGGCGGCTGCGGCGCCGATTCGCCAGCAGGACTTCCAGATTGTCATCCGGCGCGGCCACACTGGCCGGGACAACTTTACCACCGTTTGGCGAGACCTGGCCCGGACCGGCCAGCCGGGGGCCATCGGTCCGCCGGGCAGCCAGGCTAGCTTCCAGGCGGTTTTCGGCGTTGGTCGCTAGCAAGGGCTTGTCGCCTGCCGGTTGCGGCGCAAATTCGTCCAGCTTACGCAAGATCTCAGAGCCGTATTGCAGCAAGCGGGCGCGCTGTGCCGGATAATCTTCGGCTGGGATTTTCTCCAGGGCGTTATCAAAATCTAGCTCCTGGAGTGCATTCAGGACCCGGTCACGTTCAGCCAACAAGCCCGAGCGCTCGTGCTCGCGGGTATTTTCCTGCAGGTTCCCGGCGGCGCGCCGGCGATCAAAGAAAGGCTGGCTGATGAAAAAAGCGACCAGGACAAACAAGGCCAAGATCAAAAGGATTGAGCCAATATCCATGATTACTCCAATAAAGGATCGATGGCAGCCTTTATCTCATCCAGTGAGAGAAATGGGCTGAGTTTGAAATAGGCCAGGTTGCCATTTTTATCGACAATGAATGTTTCCGGCACGCCGGTCGTACGGTAAGCCTGTGAGATGCGCGTACCAAGATCGGGGCCATTGGGATAGGTGATCTCGAATTTCTCGAGGTAGGCTTTGGCTTTTGGCTCGGTATCAGTCCAATCAACGCCCAGGAACAGCACGTCTCCGCGCGGCTGGTAATAGCGCCAGGCCATTTCGAGATCGGTTGCCTCTTGCTCGCAGGGTTTGCACCACGAGGCCCAGAAATTAATCAAGACAACCTTGCCCCGCAATTCGGACAAAGTGTAGCTTTCACCTTCGAAGGATTTCAAGCTGAAATCCGGGACTGGAGCGCCGATTTTCTTGGGCGACTCGCGTTCACGCGCCCGGACCAGTCCCATTCCAACCAGGGCTAGCAACAGGGCGACGCCAGCAAAAGCAGCTATCCAACCCAGCGATAAGCTGGATTTCTTTTGGGTTACCGGAGTTGATTTTGAGGGATTCGTTTCCATAGACCCTATCTTGGGATTATTTTCGCGCCTTGAGTTGTTCTTCGAGGCGATTAATATAAGGATCGCCAGGCGCTTCAGCCGGCGGCGGGCCAGCCGCTGGCTCGAGCGGCGCTCTCCAGGCACGCAGCGCCCGGTAGAGGATGAAGATGCCTAGCAAGATTGCTACGGGTGGGAGAATATAGACCAGCCAGTTCAGACCGCGCGCCGGTGGTTCAGCCAAGACCCGGTCGCCATATTGTTCAACAAAATAGTCTTTAATCTGGTCTTCGTTCCAGCCTTCGGAAAGTTTGAGACGGATCAACTCGCGCCACTCGGCACAGGCCTGGGTGGGGCAAACATCCAGAGGGATATTTTCGCACACCGGGCAGAACATTTGCTTGGCGATCGCATTGACCTCATCATCAGTCACCAGGCGCGGCGCTTCTCCCTGGGCAAAAGCCGTCCCAGCCAGGCTGGCCAGGATCAGCAGGAGGGAAAAAATCCAAACGATTCTCTTCATCTTCGCTCCACTCACGCCTGCGCTCCAGCCTGGGTCGAACGCCGGACGGGTTGGCGGGCTTCTTCCGGATCCTTATCTGGCCAGGCGGCAATTAAAGTTCCCAGGATGAAGACAAACCCACCCAACCAGAGCCAATTCACCAGGGGATTATGGTAAAGTTTGAAAGTCGCCCCAGCGGTCGAGATCGGCTGCCAATCGACCAGCAAGACATAGAAATCATCATCCATCGTGCTGCGCACACCGGGGATGGTCATCGGCTGCTGCGATTCGAAATAATAATCGCGGCGCGGATACAACTCGCCGACCGGCTTGCCATCCTTGGCAACCGCGACCACCGCTCGGGTAACCAGGCGGCCATCCGGGGTTTCGAACTCGTTGAGCTGGTTGAAGGTCATGGTGTAGCGGCCGAGGTTAAGCGACTGCCCCATCTGGAGCGTACCCTGGGTTTCGGTTTGGAAGATTTCAATTCCGATAATCCCGACCGCCATCAGGACGACGCCGAGGTGGATGACATAGCC